>JAMOSW010000060.1 GCA_027062725.1 Pyrodictiaceae archaeon
GAGAGGAGAGGGGGGCCTCGGTCTCGCCCTCGCAGCCCATCACCCCTCTCCGGGGGGCTCCGGCGCCCTAGCCAACCTCCTCACTGGCCCCTGCCGGCCACTGTCGCGTTGAGCCAGGATAGGGCTACTCGGAGCACCGTGCGGAAGGCTTCTGGGTTGACACCCTTCGCGTACTTCACCTCGGGGACGGCCATGCGGACCGTTGTCACGGTCGTGGGGAGCGTCACAATCTCCCACCGGTAGCCGGCCACCCGCAGAGCGTACACTATGGTACTATTAGTGTAGGGCAGCGGGTACGCCATCACCACACGCGTCTCGTTCTTGAAGACCCAGGACACCTGGCGGGGCGTGCCAACGAGGATCACTGCCCCACCCGACTCGAGCACCGCCGCCACAGCCTGAGCTAGCGGCCTGACGCGGCAAGCAGCCGCGTCGCCCACATAGACGGCAGGGGGCTCGCGGAGCACCGCCTCGGGGCTTAGGGGCTCCAGCCTCACGCCGAGCCCCGAGGCGGCCGCCTCTAACGCCTGCCTGGCCTCGGGCCGGAGGCAGGGCGCATAGGCGACGTAGAGGCCTCTCCCGCCGCCCCCTCCTTCCTCTCCGGCGGGTCTGCCGCTGATCGTGTACACCGCTACGAGGGCCGCGGCGAGGAGCAGCGCGGCAGCCGCCAGCCTAGCCTGCGCCGCGTCCACCCCTGGACGCCTCGCGCCGCCCACGGAGCCTGGCCAGGTAGTCCTCCAACACGCCCTTCTTTATGAGCCACTTGCCGTAGCGGTGGAGCGCCCAGAGCGCCTTCGCGGCCGCAGCCTCGCTGACGTAGATGGGGACGCCTGCCTTCTTCTCTAGCTCCAGGGCGGTTCTCCAAGCCTTGCGGCCGCCCGTCACCGCGGCCACCACTGGGACCTGGTGGCCCTCCCGCTCGAGTCCACGGAGGAGCTCCGCTATCTTGCCAGGGAGCTCAGAGGTCACACCGGCTAGGTTGAAGTAGGGTATCAGCATCACGGCGTCCACCTCGCCGCTCTCTACGAGTATCCTAGTGGCCTCAACTATGTGCTGGTCGCTGGCGCCGCCAGTTACGTCGATAGGGTTCCTCGGGCTCGCTATGGGGAGGAGGACGCGGCGCAGACGGGCCTGCGTCTCCGGGCTCAGCCGGGGCACCTCTAAGCCCAGCTCGCTTAGCCAGTCAGACGCCATAACGCCGCTCCCGCCGCCTACCGTTACTATGCCGACGCGGCGCCCCCTCATAGGGGGCTGGAGGGCCAGAGCAAGGGCCAAGCCATACATCTCGTCCGGCGAGCCCGCGGGGATCACTCCTGTCTGCCTAAACACGGCCTGGTAGACCCGGTAGCTCCCCGCGAGGCTCCCCGTGTGGCTAGCTGCCGCCCGGGCGCCAGCCTCGCTCCTCCCAGCCTTCAGCACCACCACGGGCTTAACCACGGTAGTCTCCTCCAGCGCCGCCCGGAACCTTGCACCATCCTCCACACCCTCCACGTACATCGCTATACTCCACGTCTCGGGGTCGCGGCGTAGAAACGCCAACATATCCGCCTCGTCCACGTCAGCCTTGTTCCCCAGGCTCACAAACCTGCTCACACCCACCTCCCGAGCCTCAGCCCAGTCAAGAACCGCCGCCCCCAGCGCCCCACTCTGGCTCACAAACGCAACCGGGCCAGGCCCCGGAAACCCCTGCCTATCCGGGTCGAAGAACGTCGCGTTCACACCCGTAGAGGGCGAGTAGACGCCGATACAGTTAGGCCCCACAAGCCGCATACCATACCGGCGCACAATCTCGACAAGACGCCTCTCAAGCAGCACACCCTCCCCGCCGACCTCGCGGAACCCAGCACTCAACACCACAACGCCACGAACCCCCCGCCTGCCGGCCTCCTCGACAACCCGCGGCACAATCCTCGCCGGAACAGCCACCACCGCCAAGTCGACAGGATCGGGCACATCGAGAACACTGGGATAAGCCGGGAGCCCCAGAATCTCCCGGGCCCGCGGATTGACCGGATACACGGGCCCGGAGAAACTCTCCTTCAGATTACGGAGCACCATGTAGCCAACCTTCCCAGGCTCCCGGGAGGCGCCGATAACCGCCACACCCCGAGGCCTGAAGAACACCTCCACGCCAGCACCAGGCTCCGGCCTCCCAAGAGGAGCATCATGCGCCACAGCAACAGGCACCCAGGGAGAAGTGGATAGAGGAGGCCACCGGCCCCTCAAAAAGAGGCCCACACCACGTTTTCCACCCGACTTGCCGAAGAACGGCACCCTCCCTAAGGGGAAGATGGAGAAGCTAAAGGAGCCACAATGGGGCTCGGAAAGAATAGGGCACCCCTAGGCCATGCATAGGGGTACAGCACGATTGTAAAAAGAGGCTGGCGCGTCTAAGGTGCCCCTCGCGCCCCGCGCGGTACACGCCCTAGTGCGCTAGGCCGCGGTCAGCTTCATGACCTTCAGCGCCACGAATATCGCTATTATTATGCCTATTATCGCCACTATGACCGCCACTAGGGCCCAGCGGCTGGCGCTGGCCGCGTTGTCGCTCGCCTGCTGGGCCTTCTGCACGGCCTCGTTGAGCTGCTGGCTCAGCTGCTTTATCACGGTACCCTCTAGGTTGTCAACCTTGTCCTGCAGCTGCTTCAGCTGGTCCTTCAGGGCCGCTATCTCGTCGCTCAGCTTCTTAGCCTGCTCATCGAGAGCGGCCAGGGCCTCCTCCTTAGCCTTCATGGCAGCCTCGTCGGCGTACTTCTTGGCCTCATCCTTAGTGGCGTAGTTGCCCAGCTCCTGCTTCAGCTGGCTTATCGCCGCCTGGAGGTCCTGGAGGCTCGCAGACAGCTGGTCGAGCTGAGTCTTCAACTCCTCAACCATAGTGTCTACGTACTCCTTGGTAGCGTAGGTCTGCTTAATGCTCTCCAGCTCCTGCTTAATCTGCTGCACGTCGCCAGCCAGGCCCTCCACGGTCTTGCTGAGCTCGTCCAGAGCCTGCGCCAGCGCGTCTATCTTGTCACCCTGCTGCTTCACCTGGTCCTTGAGCTGGGCAACGTCACTGGCCAGCTGCTGGACGGTGTTAGCCACCGCAGCATACTTGTCCTGGAGACCCTTCACCTGCTCAACAAGCCCAGACAGAGTATCCATTATCTCCTTCTGGTTCCGCATCAACTCGCTTATCACGTAAACCTGGCTCTTTATCACCAGCGGAGCCGGCAGCTGAGTCACACCAATATCCTTCACGTCAACAACCGTACTGTTATTCATGAAGTCAACCTTCTTGGCGCACACAGTGTACCTGCCAGGGCCAGGCACACTTATCACGAAAGTACCGTTCTCGTCAGTAGCGGCGCTAGCACCGGTCTCCTTGACAACCACGGTGGCACCAGCCACCGGGCTGCCCTTCTCGTCAACCACCTGGCCGCTGATACTGTACGCCGGGGCCACAGTGAAGCTAATCTCGAGCGGGGCTGCGCTGTACACGGTCGTCCACTGGTTGTTGATGAGCGCCTGGCCGCTATAGGTCAGCACGACCTTGAACATGCCGTTACCATACCTGGCCTCGTCGTGTTTGAAGCTATAGGTGTATATAGTCGCGTTCTTTAGATATGCAGCGTCAGCAGCAACCTGCTTACCGTTGGGGCCTACCACCTGGAGCAGCAGGCTGCCAGTGAATGGCGCAGAGAACTCCACAGTTATCTTTACGACAGAGTTAGGGTAGTAAGACGCCTTATCAGTGTACAGCGTGACTATGCCAGCTGTGGCCACGTTAGCGGCCTGGGCAGCGAGGGGCACCACTAGCAGCACAGCAAGTAGCATCGACGCGAGCAGAGACCTACTCCTCATGGCTTGTTCCCCACCTTTCAGCCCTTCCGAGCCGGGTCCAGCCAGAGACTCCTTGACACCTGGGATTTAAACCCTTGAGCCCCAAGAGAGGGGCCCCAAAAACCGGAACAGAGGCAAGTAGGTTGAAGAGAAGCCTGGGTAAGCTTCATCCCTAAAAAAGGTCCGGGGACGGGCATCTCTATGCCCCATCCTAGCCCTCTTCTAGCCGTTACTGAGTCACAGTGATGGTTATGCTTGCAGGCTTGCCGACCGGCACTGGGTTGGTCGGCGACAGCACTGGCAGTACCTGTATCACGTAGGTGCCAGGCTTGCTTATGGTCATTGTTATGCTGACGCTGGTCTGGCCGACAACCACTGCCTGGAAGCCGAACGCCGGGTTCACAGCGTCAAGCGCCAGCTCACCAGTGTCGTTGTACTTCACGAAGAATACTACGTAGAACGCGTCGCCGGCACCGCCCAGCTGCTGCAGTATCTGCTTCATGGCCTCGCTGTCGTAGCTCAGCTGTATCCTCACCAGCAGCGGCTCACCAGCCTTGATTACCTCCACTGGCACTATCTTGTTGCCCTGCAGCGTGTACAGGTTGCTGCCAGTTATGTTGCTGGCCTCGCTCGGCGGCACCTGCACCGGCGGGGCACCCACGTGTATAGTCTCCTTGACCTCGACTGCCTTGCCCTGCTCGTCAGCAGGGTCGTAGTAGATGAAGGTCACGTTCTCGCCGTTAGCGGCTATTATGTAGCCCTCCTGCACGAAGCCGCTGCACTGTATCCTGCCGACAGCGCTGTACACAACGTACGGTATGTAGACGCCATCGCTGGTGTTCATGAGGTCTAGGCTGATCTCTAGGAATGCTAGCGCGTTCGGGTTGACGTAGCCAGCGGTGGTGTTGGTCAGTACATCGAAGATGTTAGTTATGCCGGGCATCAGGTTAGCGTCCTGGGTCGTCACTATCCTAGTTAGACCATAGACGTAGTAGTCTACTAGCGTTATGTCCTTGACAGTGGCGTTCACCACGTCGCCACCAGCCGGGCAGGCGCCAGCACCCATCGGGCAGGCACAGTTGTAGTAGGGCTTCGGCTGGCCGGTGACAGCATCGACGACCTTCATCTCGCCCTTCATGTCGACACCGTAGGTGTAGGCCTCGGCTAGAGCACCGGCAGCACTACACTGGGCGGGGCTCGGCGGGCACTGAGCAGCCTGATCCTCGTAGCCAACCACTATCTTCTTGCCGGCCAGCAGCTGCGCCACTAGGCTGACGCTCTTGCCGGTCTGCTGCGCTATGAAGGTTGCTAGGTCCATTAGGCTTATGTTCTCCACAGTGAACACGCCAGGAGCGGTCTCGTTGACTATCGCTAGACCGTTGTCAACGAACTCCTTGATGTAGACCCTCGCTGGCAAGCCCTCGACGCTTATCCATATCCTGGCCGCTAGGTCTTGTATCACATTGCCGGTGTACGGGTCTATCACGTAGGTGTCGCCGGCGCCAGGCTGGCCCTCGTTGCCGTAGTAGAGGTTCCTGTCATAGTCTACAATCTCTATCTTCAACAGTGTGACGTTAAGGGCAGGTACGCCGGTCTTGTTGGTCACGTCCTGCCAGGCACTGCCAGTCCTCTCAGCTATCATGGCCTGTATTACCGGGTCGTCGATTGTGTAGTAGAGCTTTACCTCGCCCTTCACTGGGTGCACGAAGATGCTGGCAACCTTGGTCTGTAGCGCTACACAGCTGCCGGTTAGGTACGCCAGGAAGTCTAGTGCGCCGGTGGTCGGGTTAGCGTAGCCGCTCTTTATCAGCGTGGGTATTATGGACTCGGCCATTGCTATGCCGTTGGCGTCGTAGGGTGTCTCGTCGGTGTAGGTGAAGTTGAGCCATAGGCATGCAGTGCAGCCCATGAAGTCGCTCACTGCCCTGCCAGTGTTGCCTGCCAGCAGGTTCATGTCTATGTACAGTACGTCCTCCACTGTGCCTAGGCTGGCTAGCTCCATGCTGCCGTTGAACACATCACTGTCCGCCTTGGTCTGAGCTATCCATAGGTAGCCGACGGCAGTCACACCACTCATGGTCTTCACGTCGTAGCGGACCTTGACGCTCTCGTTGAAGTACGGGTCTAGGTTCGCGTCAGGGTCCTCGACTATTACCTTTATCGGCTTGCCGAAGACGGCGGTGGTTATCGGCTCACCGGTGACGGGGTCGACGACCTTTATGCTGGCGTCCATGAACTTGAAGGTTGCCTTGGCGCAGGCGCTGCCTATGCTGGGGCTCACATACTTGACCTTAAGCACTGCATCCTGTAGCCAGGAGCTCGGGCAGCCCGCATAGGTGTCGCCGGTCTGCTGGTTCACTGTGTAGATCTTTATCTTGCCGACAAAGACGCCGCTGTTGGCGCTGGTCTCTGACAAGTCGTTGACTTCAATGTAGCATATGGCTATCGGCTGGGTCGGGTAGCCCTGCGGGGTGCCGTCGCTGCCTAGAGCGTACATCGGTATCTCTAGCCTGCCGTAGCCGCTGTTGTATATCACCACATTGCCGTTCTTGTCGTACTTGACTAGCTCTAGCTGCACGGAGGTGCTGGGTATTGTGTCTATGCTGCAGCAGTCTAGGTTGCTGCCATTGTCTATTATCTTGATGGGTATTATCTGTGTGACGTTATCGCTCCTCACAGTCGCCAGGTCGGGGTTGGAGAGCGCGCCATACT
>JAMOSW010000061.1 GCA_027062725.1 Pyrodictiaceae archaeon
AGCTCGGTGTAGCTGGCCGCGCCCTCTAGCTCGCGGAGGGCTCTCTCAAGGAGGCTTACTTGGAGCTCGTTGAGCTCGAATCCCCCGCTCCGGTAGGCCACGATGAACTCCGCTATCTCGCGGGCCGTGAAGCCGTCGAGGCTGATCGTGAGAGGCCTCGTGTATGGCTTGTATCTTGCAGGCGAGGCGGGGAAGACCAGGCGGAGCACGCCCCTATACTCGCCGAGGCGGCCACCACCCGCGTAGAGCTCGTGGTAGTCCAGGTAGTCGCCGTTCGCGTCAACAACTATCGCCGGGAGGGCAGCGTACTCGCCACCCCCCAGGGGGATGCAGGACAGCGCCTCCAGGAGGGCTCCGACCGCGTAGCTCTTCCCCGACCCCGTCTCGCCGAACACCCCGAGATGCATGGTGATGTTCTCCACGTTGAGCGGTGCGCCTAGGCCCTGGTAGCCGAGGAGCGAGCCGTACCAGACCACGCCGGGCTGCTCCCCCTCAAGGCCCAGCATCGAGGCAAGCGACTCGGCGTCGAGGAGGCAGACGCGCGCCCCTGGCCAGGGCGGCACGCCCGGCTCGGCGAGGCCCGTGCCGCCCGAAGGCTCGCCAAGGATGGTGGCCTCGGCCACGACGTACCCCTGACCCTCGAGGAGCCTTGGTAGCCGGCCCTCGCGCCTGGCTAGTACCCAGTCGTCGCTCTCGCTGAAGGCCGGGTTTATCGGGCGGAGCGTCTCAACCCTCGCCACTACGCGCGCGTCGCTTGTTTCAGCAGCGACGAGCATGCCCTCTCGGAGTAGGTGCTCCCCCTGCTTCGTAAGCTGGAACACCAGCCTGGCTGTGGTCGAGCCTGAGAGGACGTACCCGACAAGCCTACAGCGTCTCTCCCCGCTGCCGTTCTCCGACGACACGCAGCACCCTCTCGCCGCATCAGCTCAGGGAAAGGGGCGCCCCGGGACCAAACAGTGCCGGACATGTCGTATCGCTAAATACTCGGCCCGGGGGGAGAGTGAGCCCCGCTATGGGCCATGAGCGGGGTGGGTTATCCTTTGCCCGTGCTGGCTGGCGCCGTTGAGAAGCTGGGTGGCCGCGTCGAGGAGCGTGGCGAGGAGGTCCGCCTGGTGTTCCCCCGCAGGGGCTTCAGCCTCGTCGATTTGCCGAGGGAGGCACTAGAGGAGCTCCTTAAGTACAAGCTGATAGTCATAGTCGAGGAGGGGTTTGGCGAGGGCGGCGTAGGCTACTATTACTACGTGAGGCCGGTGGAGGTGCGCCGCCTGCTAGAGAAGAGACGGGAGAACCAGGTGGGCTCCTAGACCCACTCCTCTGGGTCGTACTGTATTATGCCGCTCTGCTCGTCGCCGTGATCCTCGCCGCCGTCCGCCTCCTCGATGAGTGCTGCCCCCGCGGCGAGGGCCGCGCCGACAAGTCCTGCGCCAAGGAGCAGTGGCAGTAGGGCCAGCAGCGGGAGCCCTAGCTCCGGGGCCATGGCGGCGTCGCTGGGCGCCTTCTCAGCCCCCTGTGTCTCATGCCGCGCCTCGCTGCGGGCGCTCCGGGCAGCAACAGTCTCGAGGAGTACTCGTCTTGCCTCAGGGATGGCCTCTAGGCCCTTCTCTGTCAGCCTGAGGCGCCGCCGGCGTATGAATAGGATGCGGCGTTCCTCTACCTCCACGAGGCCCCGGCTGCGGAGTCTCTCTACGAGCCTCCTGGCTGTCTCAACATCGGTGTTCAACATTGATGCCACTTCTTTCTCGTCGCGGGCGCCAGCGTGTATCGCTAGCAGCGCCGCTGCCTCTGCTGGCGTTAGGCTGCTCATTGTGCGCACATCACCCCATGTCTATGGTGGGGAGGAGGTAGCGTATAGGGGTGGCGCCGGCTGCGCGTGCTGGGAGGGTGTACGGGCTATGCCGCTGGTAGATGAGGCGCAGGCAGCTAGGGTTGGCGAGGCTCTGCGCGGTCCGGCTAGGGCCTATGCGGAGAGCCCGGAGGGATTTACTGATAGCCGATACTATCCGCCCCCAGAGGCTGACGCCGAGACCGTGGCCAGATACTTCCTTGTCATGGTGGCCATGGATCATAGGCTTAGCCGGCCAGGGAGGCCCTATGAGGCCCGGCTTGCGGGCGAGGGGCTCTACCACGGGGCCGACCTCCTCTATAGGCTTGGCCGTAGAATGCTTGACGTTGACCCAGAGTTCTTCTCGCCTGAAAGGCTTAAGAGGATAACTGTCGAGGAGGTCAGGGCGTGGCTGTGCGTAGGGCCTGTGTGCCCACCCGACCCGGAGACCCGAGCATGGCTGCTCCGCGACCTGGGTAGGAAGCTGCGCCTCCTCTACGGGGGCAGCGCCGTGAAGCTCCTAGAGGAGAGCGGGGGCTACCTCCACACCTGGGACCCCCGCGCCCCAGGCCTAGTGGAGAGGCTACGCGTATTCGAGGCCTATGGGGACCCCGTGGAGAAGAAGGCTATGCTGTTCGCGAAGTTCGTGGAGAGGAGAGGGCTTCTCCAAGTAAAGGATGTGTGGAACAAACGTGTGCCGGTGGATAACCATCTTACGCGTATAGCGCTCCGGCTGGGCATGGTGAGGCTAGAGGACCGGCTCCACGAAAAGGTGGCGAAGCAGCTCGAGACTTCGCCCTGGGAGGACGTGGCTATCCGCGTCGCGGTACGGGAGGCTTGGCACATAGCCGCCGAGAGGGCAGGCGTGGACGACTTCCTGCTGGATGACCTACTCTGGAGCATGGGGCGGAAGGTCTGTGTCCATGGCCAGCCCAGGTGTATGGGCTGCAGCAGCCACCCAACCTGCCTGGGGGAGGAGTGCGTGCTGCGGACGCTATGCCCGACGGGGCTCCGCCTGACACGGCCGGTCGAAGAGCACCTCTTCCTAGACACGTACTGGTACTAGCCCCGCAGCCAGGCAGCCTATGAGGCTACTGTGGCGGTCGTAGTCCACCCTGCACCTGCCTGCAGCGGCTGCACGGCAGGCGCGGGAGAGCAGGCGGAGGAAGAGACGGGGAGCTGAGACGGCGGCGCGGGCGGCGATGTGCTGCAGCAGCAGCTCGCGGCGGAGCCGGGCCCAAGGCTCCTGGAGGAGGCGTGGATCGCCCTTCTCGAGCCACCCCGCGGCGTGCCCGGCGAGAGCGGCTATCGCGTAGAGCCCGCCGCCGGTATAGGGCTTTGAGGCGCAGAGGGTGTCGCCGAGCCAGGCTATCGTGGCTTTGGCTGCCTTTCTCTTTGGCGGCCCTCTGAGTATGACGCCGCCTCGCCTTGAGACTGTCCTGGAGATACCTGGTAGGAGGCCCGCACGGGCCAGCTTCTTCTTGAGCTGCTCCAGCTTCTCGTGGAGCGCGTAGGGTGATGGGGCGGCTAGGCCTACCACGGCTTCCCGGCCGCCCGCTATGGGGGCGAGCCATGCAAAGAAGCGTGGGGCGAGGCTCGTGCCATGTATTGTAGTAAACTTTTCGTCATCTATCCTTGTTGCTAGTTCGACACGCTCTTCGAGGCCGTAGGCCCTCCAGCAGTGTCGGTGAGGAGGCGAGGCGTAGTCCTGGGCACCGGTGGCTATGAGCACACGATCGGCGGTCAGGCTCTTCGTAGAGCCTCCGTGGCTTACCACCGCCTCGACTCTGTCCCGGCGCGGCCTAGTCTCTAGGAGGCGTGCACCGTAGACTATGCGGTGGCCATCGTTTTCTACGAGGAGTGCGAGGTGCTGCTCGAGCCTTGGTCTCGCGAGTTTTACTGCAAGGGGCTGTGCTTCTATGCTGCAACGCTCGCGCAGCTCGGGGCCTAGGAAGACTGCTTCCCGGTACACTGCCTCGACTATTTCCTCGCTGTGGAGGCTTCTGCGCGTCGTCGAGGCTAGCTTGGCTGCCGTGGCCTCGCTCACTATTCCCGTGCAGTGGGGTGGGTAGCCTGGCTTCTTCATCCTCTCCAGTACCGTTAGCTGTACATGTCTCGTCCTGGCGGCTGCGGCTAGCCCTGCTGGGCCGGCGCCTGCGACAAGCAGCAAAGCCGACACCTAGGCCGCCGACGGGTCGGCAGGCGATAGGTGTATATTGTGGTGCCCGAGGCCGGGTATCACGTGCGGTTCTGGGACCCGCAGGAGGCAGCATATAGGGCGAGCGCTGGTAGCGATGGAGTACGCTGTCTACGCGGAGGGGCTGCGCAAAAGCTACGGGGGCGTAGAGGCTCTCCGCGGTGTCGACCTACACGTGCCGCGTGGGACAGTGTATGGCCTGCTCGGCCCCAATGGGGCCGGCAAGACGACCACAATGGGCATACTTGTTACTCTGATAAAGCCTAGCGGTGGCAGGGCCTTTGTCGCGGGCTACGATGTCGTGGAGGAGCCACAGCGTGTTAGGGAGCACATAGGGGTTGTGTTCCAGGAGCCCACTGTGGATCGGGACCTCACAGCCTGGCAGAACCTCTACATACATGGCCGAATCCATGACCTCTCGCGGAACGAGATAGAGCACAGAGCACGCCACGTAATGGAGCTCGTGGGGCTGGAGAAGTTCCTCCATCGCCGGCTCCGTAGCTACAGCGGCGGCATGATAAGGCGTTTCGAGATAGCGAGGGCTCTGCTCACAGAGCCCGAGGTGCTCTTCATGGACGAGCCTACGGTTGGCCTTGACCCTCAGGCGCGCACACGGGTCTGGGAGGTAATAGAGGAGCTGAAGAAGACGGGTGTGACCGTGTTCCTTACAACACACTACATGGAGGAGGCTGAGAGGCTCTGCGACACGGTCGCGATAATCGACCGCGGTGTTGTCGTGGCGGAGGCTCCGCCCGAGGAGCTGAAGGCCCGGCTGGGCGGCGACACCCTCTACTTGAAGACAGCGTCGCCGGCAGAGGCCAGGCGTCTCCTCAAACTCGCGGCAGGCTATGGCGATGCAAGGCTGGCGGAGGACGGTGTCACGGTCGTTCTCGTGGCGAGGGATGCGCCACGCCTCCTGCCCACGCTGCTCCAGGAGGCCAGGGCTACCGGCGTCTCAGTCATAGAGTCGCGGTATGTAAGGCCTAGCCTCAACGACGTGTTCCTCATGCTCACTGGGAGGAGCCTCCGTGACGAGGAGGGCGGGTGGAGCGACTGGATGAGGCTCCACATGAGGGCTAGGAGGTGAGATGCGTTGCCGGCGAGGCCTAGGTGGCTACCAGCCTTTCAGGCTATGGCGTGGCGCCAGCTGGTGAGGTTTCTTTCGGCTAGAAGCAGGGTCGCCAACAGCCTGGTCTTCCCGTTGATATGGCTGCTCTTCTTCGGCCTCGGCTGGAGCGCGGCCTTCAACGTCCTGGGGCCCGCCGCCCGGGGCATATTCGGCGGCTTGAGCTACCTTGAGTTCCTTGCGCCAGGCATAGTGGTTATGACCGTGTTTACAGCCGGGTTCGGCAGTGGCCTCGGGATTATCTGGGACCGCGAGTTCGGCTACATGAAGGAGCTGCTTGTTTCCCCCGCGCCCCGGGGTGCTCTGCTTCTTGGACGGCTGGTTGGCGACACTGTCGCGGCGCTTGCACAGGGAGCTGTCATGGCTCTGCTCGTGTCTGCCGTGGCCGGCTGGCCTGGGGTCTGGGGTCTGCTCGGCGGCTTAGCGGCTGCAGCAGCCGCCGCGTTGGCTTCGGCTAGCCTCGGCAGCCTCATAGCACTCTCGATGCGGAGCCCTGAGGGCTTCCACATGGTAGTCAACCTGGTCATGATGCCCATGCTGTTCATCAGTGGAGCTTTCTACCCGGTTGACCCGTTGCCGGCGTGGCTCCGCATGCTAGCCTACCTCAACCCCCTCTACTACGCCGTCGACCTAGCACGGGGCCTCATGTACGGCGTCCACAGCACCCCGCTGCCCCTCGACGTGGCCGGCCTAGCCGCTGTCACGGCAGTGGCTGTCGCAGCCGCTGTAGCGAGGTTCTCCCGTACATACATCGCCTAGCGGCTGCGGGCTGCGAGCAGAGATGAGACGAGTACGAGGACCGCGCCCATTGTCTGCAGCAGGGTAAGCTTCTCGCCGAGAACCGCGTAGGCGAGCAGCGTGGCCGTCAACGGCTCTACGAGGCTGATGACTGCTACCCGGTGAGCATCGAGCCTTGAGAGGGCCCTCGCGTTCAGTACGTAGGGTACGATAGTGCCAGCAACTGCCAAGTAAGTCATGTAGGCCACGTCTAGCGGCGACGGCGCGCCACGCGGCCTCTCAGCCGCAAGCACGGCCGCCGCAGCGAAGGGAAAGGCGTGAACCGATACCTCCTTGACGCCAGCGCCCCGTTTCTGGCCAAGCCTCGCGAGGAGGATATACGCCGCATAGCTCGCCCCCGACGCGAGCCCAAGCAACAAGCCCACGACATCCAGGCCTCCCCCGCTAGGCCATGCAAGCATAGACACGCCGAGGAAGCCAGCCACAGCGGCCAACCAGCCAGCCGGAGTCACCCTCTCACCTATGACTGGAGAGAGGAGCGTCACCCATACAGGCGCCGTGTAGAGCAATATGCTCGCCAATCCCGCCCCAAGCCTCTCCACTGCAAGAAAGTAGGCAGCGTAGAGCGGCGCAAGCCCCAGCATGCCCACCGCGACGCTCCACACGCTGGGCCTCGAGCCCCGGATGGCCAGGTACAGGCTGAGAAGGCTAGCCGCGAGAGGCCGCCCCGCGACAAGCCATGCCCCGCTGCAGCCGGCACCAACCCCCAGCCTGTATACGACCCCTATACTGCCCCAAAGGACCGCCGCCACGACTGCCTCAGCAACTGCGTAGCCACTGCCGCGCCGTGCACGGGATGTCCGTGACGACAAGATCCACACCCAACCCCCTGGCTCGGCATAGGGTCTCGGGCTCGTTGATTGTCCAGGCGGCCACCACAAGGCCGGCCCCGTGTAGGGACCCCACCAGCTTCTCGTCGAGGTAGCTATAGCGGACCGCTATGCCGTGCCCCTTCGCGGCCTCTACTAGCCCCACAGGATCCGCAGGCCGTGAATCTATGCTGAGCAAAACGCTGAACCCCAGAGAGGAGAACAGTGGAGCATCATTATGCCACCGGGTGGAGACAATCACGTCGCGCGGCTCGAGGCCGGCAGCCCTCACCGCCTCTACCAGCTTCTCTACATCAACACGCGTCTTGAGGTCAAGGAGGAGCAACTGGCCCGGGGAGAGCCCGGCTAGGAGCTCCTCGAGCCGGGGGCTCGGTGTGAACCGGAGCTCGCCGAGGACTCGGGCCAGCCGCTCACGTAGCAGGAGGGGCCTGCCAGCCGGCGCCATGTGGCCACTACGCAGCACACCATCCTTATCAACGACTACATCTATCTCTACGCCGTGACTGCACTTGAGCTGCCTCTTCAGCCACCTGGCGGTATTCGCGCGGTGGCCTATCAGCCTCACAGCAGGGCACCAGGGGCCTGGAAACGCTACACTCCAACAACCACGACAGGTACTTGGAGGCGCATTGCTTACCGAGGGATGAGCATGCAGTTGGAGAAGGTGGGGAGACGGGGTTGTGGACCCGTGGCGGGCTCGTGTGGCGGGCCCGCCGGGATTCGAACCCGGGACTTCCGCCCAGCCAGGCCGAAGGCCCGCTGGTCTACGGGTTAAGAGCCCGCCGCTCTACCAGGCTGAGCTACGGGCCCAGCCACGCGCCGCCATGTATCACTGGCCCCAACCCCATAGGAGACTTTTATATCTTTCGGTTAAGGGTGTTTGTCGCAGAGGAGACAGGCCTGGCCATGGCCAGCCACCGTCTGCCCTGCAAACCACACATCCAACTGCTTATCCTGGCCGCACCACGTAGCCAGGGAGAGCATAGGCGGAGTCAAGGCGCTCACTGGTGCTGTGCTAGCCAGCCCAGTAGCTGTGATTGTGTCCATGTCTGCCGCGGCACGGCTCATAAGGGGACGGGCTAGTGGCTAGCCAGGCACCCCCTAGCTTTCCCCGCCACCGCGTGCCTCGCTGCGGACCCACCCACAGTAGTCACTCAGACAGGCAACAACAGGCAACGCGAGTATCTCTGGAATCTCATAGGGGTGTAGCTCCCGCACTCTCTTGATGAGCTCCTCGAGCCTAAGCATGCTAGTCTTTATGACGAGAAGGTCTTCGTTGTCACTCTCTATCTTGCCCTGCCACCAGTATAGGCTCTTCACAGGCGCTATGTTGACACAGGCTGCGAGACGCTCCTCGAGGATCCTGCGGGCGAGCTCCTCGCCCTTCCCCCTGGGAGCAGTCACAAACACGACAACAACCCCAGACTCCATGACCTGTGCCGCCTCCTCTCCCGCCACTGCGGGGGAGATGTTGAGCTCCGAGAGCCCGGGTTTTAGCCCACCGCTACAACCACCGCTATGGAGCCGGTCCCCGGACTGGCTCCGTTGGCCCGGTGTCGCCGCCGCAGAGGTGTAGGCAGTATGGCTGGATCAATGGAGGGTATAGAGAGGAAAATAGCGATAATAGTCTCCGCAGTGTATGTAATGTTTGAGGTTGTCGCGTTTATAGCGCTTGCAGCGGCTGTTGTTCTGAGCGTCTACGGGTTCTTCAAGAGCCTTGTGACGGAGGGCTTCAACTACACATTGGCTCTGGAAAAGGTGCTACTAATACTCATATTCATAGACCTCATGAGGACAATTACCGGCAGCCTTACGGAGGGACGTTTCCGCATGGATGTACTCCTAGAGGCAATAACCATAGCGATAGCGAGGGACCTCATTGGGGTACTCGCACTGATAAAGGAGCAGTTCAACCCGCTTAAGCTGGCTGTGCTTACGGGAATGCTGGCAGTCACCGCACTACTCTGGTGGATGGCACGCCGTGTCGAGAGAAGGGAGCCAGGGCCGCGGCTCCTCCTCTCCAGCCCCGAGGAGGCGGAGGCCGCGGAGAGGGAGGGCTGAGGACGAGAAGAGGGGCGCCTCGGCTCCTGCCGGACTCGGCATCCCCCGAAGCCTCTCGGGGTCCGCGGTGAGACCATCCATGCCCTACAGGGTCCTCACCGGCGCCCCTGGGAGGCGCGCTGTCGCCTAGCAGTGGAGTATGCGTAGCAGCTCATCGATGCCAGCCAGGGGGTACTCGAACCGGAACAGCGTGTAGGGTATTGTGCGCTCGCTTGGCGGCACAACGCTGTATACAGGCTTCGCTGTTGCTATGGCTGTTTTTATCTCTGTCTCGACACCCATGTGTTGCTGGCCGTACATCGTCGGCCTGTAGGCTACTATGTAGTCAGCCTGCGCCACGTAGCCTAGATCACGGCGCTCTATCGAGGCTTCTATCTCTGCCCGGAAGAACTCCATGTAGCCCGGGTTCCTTATGGTCTTCTCAACGGGGTATATCGTCCGGTCAAAGAGCTCCGAGGCTAGGTCGACTGGGTAGGGGTAGCGGTGTATCCCGTTCTCGGGGTGGGGCCAGCGGTTCTTCCTCTCTATTACTGTCGCTAGGGGTTCGCCTCGAGGCCCCGGTATTAGCTCGTCTATAGTTGTGGGCGAATAGACTATCAAGTGGCTGCACTTTTCCTCCAGCAGCTTCTTGAAGTTCTCTATGTCGAGTGCATCTGGGTGCTCGTTGAGGGGTACACCTTCTTTTGCAGCCTTCTCGCGCACCTTTGTTATCGGGTGCGAGATGTATACCGCCTCATAGTCTCTGCCTGTCTCGGCTTTTCTCCCAAGCAGCTTGGCTACAAGCCTCGCATGGCCGGCCGCGGTGTGCTTTGAGGCATATATGACGGTCTCTATGCCGTGGAGGGAGAGGAGCTGGGTAACGCTGTGGTGGGTGCTGCGCCAGTAGATTAACCCAGCTGGGTCCAGGACCTGGAAGCCCGTTACCTCGGGTGTCTTGCCTTCAGCGACGCGTGCCGCGACACGGTAGAGTATATGGTAGTAGTCGTCCACATAGTCTATTACGGCTATCTTTTTCTCGTCAGCTAGGCGGAGGAGTATATTGACGAAGGGGCTTATTATCACGTTGCTTCTCCTGTAGTATGCGAGGTGAGCACCTATAACCGCCTCTTCGCTGCCCGAGAGCTCGGCCAGCATATCCCGGAACGCTTTCATGAACCTCTCTGACGCCTGCCGGTAGCCGACGAGCAGAAGCTCTGCGACATGGTATATAGGGGCGCGGAACACCGCCTCTACATAGTCCTCGAACTTGGCTGTAGCGACACCAAGCTCGCGGCCCACGTAGTCAAGCACACGCGAGATATCAGTACCCGACGTACCGGATATTACCACTATACTCTCAGGGCCTTCTTGAGCCAACCCTCGCCGCCCACGGGGAAAGAGTGGAAGGGGGAGTGTTCTAAGGTCTCGCCTCACTCCCTTGCCTTCTGCACGTAGGCTGTGCCGTAGCCGACTAGCACTAGTTTGTCGGGGGCCAACGCCTTCAGCACCTCTGGGCGGTTTGTTGACACTATCAGGGTTATCCCTGCCTGACGCGCTATCTTGGCCAGCTTCCTTGCAACCCGCTGCGCCGTAAGTCTATCCAGGTGTGCTGTGAACTCGTCAACTATCACTAGGTTGGGCTTCGTTGCCAGCAGGCTGGCGAGCTTGGCTCTCTCCTTCTGGCCGGTGGAGAGCTCGCTGAACCTAGCACGGTAGAAGATGGCGTCGCTCAACCCGACAGCGTTCAGTATCTCCACAGCCGCGGCCGGGTCCCCTATCCTGGAGTAGACATGCTCTAGCAGCGTCTCCTCGCCAAAGACGGGCTCATGCTCACCGGGAAGCATGTACTCTATCCTGGTGTTGCTGGGCACCTCGACCTGGCCCTCGTCGGGTGCGTAGAGGTCGCCCTGCTCCTCCCTGAGCCTGGGCACCGCCGCGCCGATTATCATGCGGAGCAGGGTGGTCTTGCCAGCTCCGCTTGCACCCAGCACAGCAACTACCTCGCCAGGCTCGATCTCGAAGCTGACGCTGCGGAGCACGTAGCGCTCGACTAGCCTTCTCTCGGCGCCGAATGCGCGGAGTACGTCCTGGAGCTGTGGCGGTAGACGGTTGACGTCGAGCTCGCTCCTGTAGATCTTTGTAACGCCCTCTAGCCTAATAGGGCCCGAGAGCTTCTCCACTGTGCCGTAACGGCTGCGGAAGAGGCGGCCTCCGTGGCTCCGCCCCACGGGGTCTTCGCGGAGATAGCGCTCTATGCAGCGCCTGGCCTCCTCGCTCAACGGGTACATGAGGACTGGGCGGCCACTAGCAGTATCCCACATGTAGACGAAGCCGGCCTTCTCGAAGAAGGGGTTGTAGCGCGCCATCTGCGCTATTGTCTCAACTATGTGTTTTCTGCGCTTCATCTCGGGTATTCGACGCTCCTCTATCCAACGGAGCGCCATCTTGACAGCTATTACTCCTATACCGTCGCCCCGGTAGTCGGGGTGCACGACGACCCTCGCTATCCTCGCTGCCGCCGTGTTCGCCCGGCGGAGTGCCTCTTCGGCTATCTCGCTGGCCAGAGCCGCCCTGGCCACGCGGCGGCTCTGGTAGAGCTCGACAAGCTCGCGGAACTTCTGGAGAAGCTCTCTCCTCTTGCTGTATGCGAGCGGCCAGAAGGTTGGGTGGAACCAGTCCTTGCTGCATATCTTCTCGCGGGCCATCTTCTCTATCTCAAAGCCTCCGTCCGGCTTCGGCACACGGCGATGCATGAGCGGTATGGGTGTGTCAACGCGGACGTAGGCAACTATCCTCGGCTCGTAGGGCTCCCTCCTCCGGAGCTCTAGGACCAGGAAGCGGCTGGAGGGGAGGCTTCCCCTTATCTCCTGGAGCTTCATGGGTACGCCGCAGCGAGGGCAGGTAGGCTGCACGTTCGACTCCTTATAGTAGCCACAGACAGGGCACCGCCATATCGCGACTATCTCTTCCTTGCTGGCGTAGTGGTACTGCTCCAGCCCAACAATCTCCTTATAGTCTTGCTCTGTGACCGCCTCCCTCGCCACAATCTCGTACTCGTAGACCTTCTCTCCGATGATGCTCTCTTTCTCGAGCCTCGTCTCTGCGCTCCACGGAGGCCATACCTTGACACGCTCCTCCCTACTCTCGCCGCCCCAGAGACGCCATAGCTCGTAACTGTCACGCGGCGCCACATAGGCTGCATAGCCCCTACCATTAGCTACAGGCTCAGGCTCGTCGAGAAACTTGACTACCACTCGTTCATCTCGCGAGAACCAGCGCGCTATAGAGCCGGGCATGAGGAGCTGGACGCGGCGGCCAGCAACCTCAACCACAAGGCCGCCGCGCCACCTAGACCCAACCATCGGCACTATGTGGCCAACTACCCTGGCCTGCAGATCTCTCATCACGGGAAACCCGGCGAAGCGCTGCCCAGCCTCCTTGCTCACCCCGCGCTCACCCTAGAGAGACGCGAGAGCGGGAGGAAGCCCCTCCTCCCCCCCGGGTTGCTGGGCCACCGGGCGCGCTGCAAGTCTAAAAAGGGGAGGGCAGCGAAGCCCTCTATGAGGGAGTTGCCGTCACCCACGGTGGCGCTGTGCCTGGCCTAGAGGCCGGCAGCTGCGGGGGAGTGTGGCACCTTGGCGCGGATAGCGCTGGTCACCGCTAGGAGGGCTCGGGGGCAGGTTGAGGAGGCTGCACGCCACATAGCTGAGGCGACGGGCTGGGAGGTCAAGGTCTTTGAGGCACCAGTTGAGATAGCAGCTCTGATACCGAAGAACTTACTCGAGGACATAATCCGTAGCCTCAAAGACTACGACTTAGTTATTGTTCCTGGCGGGCTGGGCTACCCGGTGGAGGAGCTCGGCAGACGCCACGGCGTAGCAGTGGTACGAGGCCCCAGAGACGCGGCCGGGCTCATGCTGCTGGCTGAGCTCGGCGAGGAGGGGCTCCAGAGGCTCCGCGAGGCCGGCGAACTGTCGCCAAGCCTCCTCCTCGACCGCTGGCTCACGGAGCTCCGCGAGCATCATGCTAGGAGCCCTGGGCTTGATCTCTGTGGGCTCCGTGTCCCACTACGTCCTCCGCCGCTAGTCGTGGCCGCGGAGGTCTACGGCAGAGAGGGGGGCCTCGAGGGCCTCGTGGCGGAGGCGGAGCGCCTCGCCTCCCACGGGGCTGACATGATAGTCCTTGGGCCGCCGAGTGGCTGGGGGGCGGAGGAGATCGTCGAGGCCGCACGCCTAGTGAGGAGGAAGACGGGGCTCCCCGTGGCTCTCGACACTGCCGACGTGGAGGCCGCTGCTGAGGCTATTCGGGAAGGCTACGCCTGCCTCTACATGAGTATGGGGCTCTGGAACCGAGAGCATGTGCTTGAGTCTCTACCCGGTGGCGCCGCAGTCGTCGCCCTGCCACTGCTCAGCGACTTCTCGCTGCCCCCATCATTCCTTGAAAGGGTTGAGACACTCCAGAGGCTTGTAGCGAAGGCGCGGGAAGCCGGACTAAGGCCTATAGCTGATCCTGTGCTGGACGCACCTGGCCAGGGTAGCCTGGGGCTCAGCATAGCTAGCTACTACGTGGCTTCCCGAGAGCTTGAGGGGGTCCCACTTATGGCTGGTATTGCGAACTTCTACGAGCTCATGGACGCAGATAGCCATGGACAGATAGCTGCGTTAACGCAGATACTGGCGGAGAGCGGCGCCTCAATCCTCCTCGTCACAGAGGCTAGCCCTAAGACGCGCATGGCAGTCGCCGAGGCCAAGATAGCGGCAACCATGGTTTCACTGTCTCTCCTTAAGCGGAGGCAGCCAAAGGATCTCGGCATAGACCTCCTCTACGCGAAGGAGAAGAGACCCGCAGAGCCCGGCACCGGGGTCCCCAGGAAGCCGCGGCATGTGCTCGACGCACGCACCCTCTCGGCCTGGCACGGCTTCCGCCTCGACCGGGCCGGAAGCCACAGGATAAGGCTTGAGGGCAACACCATAGCCGACTACTACATCGGCCGCCGGGGGACGATACTCCTGCGGGGCAGGGACGGTAGGAGCGTCTACCGTGCAGCAGCCTACCTGGGGCTCGCGGAGGAGCCAAGCCACTACGCCTACCTAGGCTACGAGCTATGCAAGGCCGAACACGCGGCCAAGATGGCGAGGAGTTATCGCCAGGACGAGCCCCTGCTGACTCCTCCGTGGCATAGGAGGCAGACAGTCTATGACCCGCTGAGGATGACCACGACGAGGCTAAAGACTGGGCAGGACGAGGATGCATGAAAAGGAGCTTGGGGTCTACGGCTTCACTGCTGCGCCTCAGAGACGATCCTGACACTCCTGCCACGCCACTCGTAGCGGCCCGCCTTCAGCGCCTCCAGCAGCTCCCGCGCCTTTTGATCATTGGGGTGCTTCTTTAGGTGCCTCTCAAGCCTCCTTATGAGGCGGAGCTTCCTACTCACAGCCTCTCACCCTCCCTTCCCCGGCTCAGGCCATGTTGATACGGCGAACTGGCCTTCCCTGGGGCTTAAGCGTTAACGGGAGCCGGCGGACAGCTCCTCGCGGAGTCTCACGAGCCTGTCGGGATAGTCCGTTGCTATCGCATCCACGCCTCTCTCGACAAGCCGGCGGACCCACTCGGCGTCGTTGACTGTCCAGGCAACCACCTTCAAGCCAAGCCGGTGCGCCAACGTGACAGCCTTCGCAGTAGCGAGAGGGTACCGCGGCAGAACTATCCTGCAGCCCATCCTCTTACAGTCAAGTATCTTCCCCGGCGGCTTGAAGTAGATTATCCCGGTCACCAGGCCGGGGATTAGGCGGCGTGCCTCTAGGAGAGCCTCCTCGTAGAAACTTATCATAGCCGTATAGTTGACCGCGTCGAGTCTATGGAGTAGACTACAGACCGCAGCCGTGTCACGAGGCTCCTTAACCTCTAGGAAGATGCCTATCCGGCCCCGCGCCTCAGCTAGTATCTCCTCTATCCGGGCCAGCGGCTCGCCGCCCACAGTGATGCGGGAGAGATCAGGCCACCTAGTGGAGCGGATATCCACGCGGGAGCCGTCATCCGCGACTATGACCGGGTCGTGGCTCGCAACAGGGATGCCGTCGGCAGTCACCTGGACGTCGAACTCTGCGACATCAGCGCCTGCACGGATAGCTTCTCGTAACGCCCGTAGGCTATTCTCCGGAGCCAACCCCCTAGCGCCACGATGCCCCACGACAGAGAAGGGGCGGCGCGAGAGTCTCTCGAGTATCTCAGCAGGCACTGCTCCTCGTCCCCGCGCCGTGAGCCGCGGCTCCTTCGCCTTATTCCCTCGGCCCTTATCGGCCCCAGGGGCCCTCTGAGGCTGGACTAGTCGGTGCCCAGCTGCCCCGTATACAGCGTAGTTTCAGGCAAACATGTCAGCCTCTGCGAGGAAAACAGCTACGCCGGGGAGCCGCAAAACAGTACGCCAATACCATGCCTAGAGCGTGTATACTCTACTAGAGAAGTTCCATGAGCCTCCTCTTGATAGCCTCTGCAACGTCCATAGTGCGGGCTGTTCCGCCGAGGTCCGGCGTGAGGACACGGTCTTCGACGAGCGCCTTCTCTATCGCCTTGTCCAGTAGCTTTGCCGCCCTCCCTAGGGCCTCGTCGCTCCCCTTTCTGGCAAGGTACTCTAGCATTAGCCTGGCAGCATGTATCGCCGCGATAGGGTTCGCTACTCCCTTGCCTGCTATGTCAAAGCCAGCGCCATGTACTGGCTCGAAGACGGCTGTCTTGGGGCCATATTGCCCGCTTCCGCACAGCCCCAGGCTGCCCGCGACGCCCGCAACGAGGTCGCTGAGTATATCCCCATAGAGGTTCATGGTTACTATAACGTCGAGCTTCTCGGGGCTACGGGCTATGTTGTAGGCCGCCGCGTCAACTATCAACTCGTCGGCTGTGATGTCTGAATACTCCCTTGCCACCTCACGGAAAGTTTCGAGGAAAAGGCCATCAGCTTGTTTCAGTATGTTAGCCTTGTGTACACAGGTTACCCTCCGTCTCCCGGCTGCCACAGCGTAGTCAAAGGCGAACCTGGCTATCCTCTCGCTCCCTCTCCTCGTGACTATCTTGAGCGCGTAGGCCTGGTCGCGGAACCTGCCCTCCACGCCCGCGTAAAGGCCCTCAGTGTTCTCCCGCACCACGACGATGTCGAAGACGCGGGGGGAGACGCCGAGGTAGCCGCGGCATGGCCGGAGGTTGGCGTAGAGGTCGAGCCTCTGCCTTATCGCCACGTTTATGCTGCGGTAGCCCTGGGGCCCGACTGGCGTGGCGAGGGGGCCCTTGAGGGTGGCGTCAGCCTCCTCAAGCTTCTCGAAGAAGCCCTCAGGGTAGGGCTTCCCTGTTCTCCTATAGTAGGCTAGGCCTGCCTCCACTTGCTCAAATTCTATCCGCTCCGACACCGGCTCTATCGCGTGGAGCGCGGCTTTGACAACCTCTGGGCCTATGCCGTCGCCCGGGATGACCACCACGTGGTATCGGCGCGGCATCCCGTATGTCACCACGGGAGCCTGTTGTTACGCTTGATGTACTCCACTATGCCGCCAGCTCGCAGTATCTCGAGTAGCACGGGGGGCGGGGGCTGGAAGCGATCCTCAACGCCCCGTGTCTCGTTGCGGACCACGCCGCCCTCCATGTCTATGGTTATGGTGTCTCCCTGCTGCGTGACGTCGGGTATCCGCTCTGCGACTATCACGGGGAGCCCTATGTTTATCGCGTTCCGGTAGAATATGCGGTGGAAGCTCTTCGCTATGACGGCCCCGACACCGGCGAGCTTTAGGAGCCTGGGGGCGTGCTCCCTGCTGCTGCCGTAGCCGAAGCCCCTACCCGCGACTATCACGTCGCCCGGTTGAACCTTCTTGTAGAAGCCTGGTATTACCTCCTCGAAGACGTAAGGCAGCATGTCCTCAAGCTTGTTTATCTTAGCGAACTTGTACTTGCCGCTTATTATGTGGTCCGTGCTTATGTTGTCGCCTAGGCGCCAGGCACGTCCACGTATTATCCAGGCCATTTTCATGCCCACCTCGTCCACTTATCTTCACGGAGTATAGCTATAGGATGGATCTACAACCATGAGAGGCTGGTCCCCGCGCAGCAGGGGACGTGGGTCTGTTATCTTCCCCGTCACGGCCGCGGCAGCCGCTGTCGCCGGGCTAGCTAGGTAGACCTTGGACTCTTTGTGGCCCATACGGCCAGTGAAGTTCCTGTTCGTAGTAGAGACTGCTACCTCGCCCTGGCCTAGGAGGCCCAGGTGGGCGCCTATACATGGCCCGCATGTGCCGTAGGCTACGAAGCAGCCTGCCTCGACAAGGATGTCTATTATGCCGTTCCGCAGCAGCTTCCTGTAGACCCTTCTGCTCGCCGGTATCGCGACGCAACGGGTGCCCTCAGCCACCCTGCGGCCCTTGAGTATCCTCGCGGCAGCCACGTAGTCCTCGTAGCGACCATTAGTACAACTACCTATGAAGACTTGATCGACCTCCACCCCCTCAACCTCCGTGACAGGCTTCACGTTGTCCACGTTAGGTGGCGCCGCCACGACCGGTTCCAGGCTCGGCATCTCGACTGTGAGTTCATCGCTGTATTCTGCGCCGGGGTCTGGCTCTAGCCTGGGCACCTCCAGGCCGTGGTTGACACGGAACCATTCCCTGGCTATCTCGTCGCTGGGGAACAGACCCACCTTAGCGCCCATCTCTACCGCCATGTTGCTTATCGTCATCCTGGAGTCCATGCTGACATAGCGGAGGCCGCTTCCCTGATACTCAACTGCCTTATATATCATCCCGTCGGAGCCCACCATGCCTATTATTGAGAGCACAATGTCCTTGCCCATAACGTGGTGCGGCGGGGCGCCATCTAGTATCAGTTTCACCTGCTCGGGTACACGGAACCAGAGCTTACCGGTAGCAATAGCCAATGCAGCATCCGTGCTCCCCACGCCGGTCGCGAAGGCAGCAAAAGCACCCCCAGTCACTGTGTGGCTGTCGGCGCCGACTACGAAGTAGCCCGGCCTTACCAGGGCCTCATCTGCGACAACCTGGTGGCTTATACCGTTGCCAACGTCGTACAGCTTGACGCCCTTCTCGCGCGCAAAGCGCCTCATAGCCTGATGAACGAGGGCCGCCGCAACTGTCGGAGCCGGAGCAGCGTGGTCTATGAACAGCGCCACCTTCTCTGGATCGAACACCCTGTCAAGCAGCGGCGTCTGCCTCATAACCTCCACTGCTAACCCAAAAGTCCCGTCATGTGCATAGACGAGGTCCAAGGGCACAACCACAATCTCCCCGGCCGCAGGCCTGCGGCCCGTCTTTGCCTCGAAGAGCTTCTCTGTCAACGTTGCCTGCCCAGTCAAGGGCCACGTACACCTCCTACTACCGCCACCTCCTCCATAAACAGAAGGCCCGCCTCGGGGTGCAGATACTGCACCCAGTATAACGCTCACCATAAACGCTTTGCGCGGAAAACGCACGAGCATTTAGTGGGTATGTGCGGATACATAGCCGTAGACCTCCCTGCTGCCGCCCCAGAGGGGTCTTTGGTTCGTCACCTAGGAGGGAGAGCCTACTCGACATGCTCGGGGCCTGCAAGGCTGCTGGCTGTTGCATTCCTCAGCTCGGGGAAGTATCTTGACGCTAGCTCCTCCATCTCCTCGTCGCTTAGGGGCGTATGGCGTCCTGTTTTCTCAAACAGCTCTACCACGTCGCGGTAGAGGGCCTCCACGCGCGGGTCATTCTTATCCAGCGTCATCACCGCCTGCGGCGGCAGGTGCCGCCGGAGCCACATGAGGACAGCCGCGCGACCACCATAGGCTGTCACTGCTATATCAGCCTCTCTGCCTACAATTGCAGGGTCAAACGGGAGATAGACCTCTGGGTTCTTGAGGAGCCCGTCGATATGGACGCCAGCCTTGGTGCGGAACGCGTTCCTCCCGACAAGCGGCTGCCACTCCGGCACACGTACACCCATTGTCTCGAGCATCTCGACTATCTCCGGGAGCTTCTCAAGCCTCGGCCTCTTGCCAGTCAAGCCCGCGTAGTGGAGCAGCATCACCTCAAGGGGGCAGTTGCCCGCCCGCTCGCCTATCCCGAGCAGTGTGCAGTTACTCATTCCGGCGCCATGCAGCCACGCCGCCAAGTGGTTGGCAACGACGAGGCCGAGATCGTTGTGGCCATGGAACTCTATCTGCCTCGCCTCTAGGCCTGCCTCTCGCAGCGCCTCCACCAGGGCCGGCACGCCGCGTGGAGGAGGCACCTCGGGGAACGGGAGGCCCAGGCCGAGCGTGTCCGCGATCTTGACGCGGAACTCGACACCATATCGCTCGCTGAGCCTTACTAGCTTCTCAACGAACGGGATAATGTTCTTCTCTAGGCTTGCTCGCGTTGCATCCTCAAGGGTGCAACGAACAACTATGCCATGCCGCATAGCTTCCTCGACTACAGAAAGATACTTTTCGAGCGCACGGTCGCGGGTGACACCGAGCTTATAATAGATGTGGTAGTCGCTTATGCTCGTTAACAATGTGGTCTCATCCAGGCCCGCTTCTATGACGAGCCGCAGGTCGCTCCTCGTCGCCCGTATCCAGCCTATCGGCTTGGGGTATTCATGGCCCGCCTCGAGTACCCTCCTTACGAGCTCACGGTCACGCCCCGTGTACAGGAAGAACTCCGCACTATAGATGCTGCCATCGCCACCAAGTTCCACCAGCGCCTCGTAGATGCGGTAGCCCTCCTCAACGCTGAGAGGCCTCCACCCCTGCTGACCGTCGCGCAGCGTCGTGTCAGTGACAACGATCTCGTCAGGGTTGAACCACCTTGAGGCCCCCTGCAGGAGTATCCTGGGGGGCTCTACGAAGGGGAACACATCCCTGAACAGCTCGGCCCCTGCTGCAGCCAAGCAGGTCACCTCTCCTAAGTCCTACCGTGACCCCGCGTGACGCAACACCCAGGCAGACACGTACAGTTACGCAGAGCCGCTAGGGCTGTAGACGAACCAGCCAAAAGGACGGCTACTTGGACTCCGGTACGCCCTGCCGGACACTTGACCAAATTAAGTCTTCCTATACGAAGAGGCTGTACAGGAAAACCCGCTACAGTAAACGTCAAGGCCCAGCCGGATAAGCGAACAACTGTACGGGGGAGGCAGGGGACCCGGCCTCCAGGAGCTCGCTGAGGGTAACAGGAGGATACGGGGAAAGGGTGCGAAAGTTGGAGATGTAGAGGAGAGGGCCTAGAGGAATACCAAGCAGTGAAGGAGAAAGGGGAGAGCTAATAGTAGTACCATATGCTCTTATAGTCCTCAGGGTCCTCGCCATACACTTCCTGCAGCATATCGAGGTACATCTTTATCGATACCATGTCGGTGTATATGTAGGGGTCAACCAGCTGTATGTTCTTCTCCCAGGGGTGCCAGAGGTAGATGCGGCGCCCATCGGGCCTTATCATTATCAGCTCGTGGTCTTGCCATGCACGTAGATGGTTCTTGCCGAGCCTGGGGACGTTGAAGACCGGCTCCTCTGTGCGGAAGGTGCCAGGGAGGAGGCGGGCCTCCTCCTTGCGCTCCTGGAGTATCCTCGCCACGGGGACAAGGTAGTCCTTGGTCTCCCACTTGCCCTTCGGGTAGAACGTGTAGTAGGGGTCTATGCCGGCCTTCTTTAGCGCTATGCGGAGCGCCACGGTCTCGAAGCGGCGGCTCACCCAGAACGTGTAGACCTGCTGGTTGTACACCATGAGGCCGTTTCTACGGAGCTTGTAGACGGCTTCCGCCATCTCCGGTGTTACCTCGTAGGCAGACTCTACGTGGGTTGAGATGCTCAGAACCCTCTTGCCGGGCTCGACGTAGCTTCCGAGCATCTCGGCAAGCTCATCCGTTATCCTGAAGGGCACTGTCACGAGTATCCTCGTGCCTATCCTTATCAGCTCTATGTGGCGTAGCTCGGCTAGCCTCGACACTATGTGCTCGAGGAGGCTATCGCTGAGTATCATAGGGTCACCGCCTGTTATAAGCACGTCGCGTATCTCGGGGTGCTCGGCGAACCAGTCAATCGCCTTGTCGATAGCCTTCCTTGTAGGGACACCGTTGGGGTCGAGTGCAGTGACTATCTCCCAGTTGCGCTGACAGTAGACGCATATCTGGGGACAAGTGTTGGCGGCCTTGAGTATCGCGACCATGGGGTAGCGGCGGGTTATCAGGGGATGCGGGCTCGTGTCATGCTCGCCCATGAAGTCGAAGTAGTACTCCCGGTCCTCCCTGTGTTGCATCATGACCTTCACGTAGTGGAGTGGGGGCAGAACCTGTCTTCTAACCTGGTAGTCGTGGCTCCAGGGCGCGTCGAGGTCGAAGAGATGGAGGTAGTAGGGGGTCACGCCAAAGGGTATCCGGTACTCTATCGCTTTCATCATGGCCTCTAGGTCCTGCTCGTCTATCTGTGCAAGCTCCTGGAGTATCTTCACGCCGCGTTTGCCCTTCAACACGTTCCGGAAGTGCCAGCGGTAGTCCCTCCAGTCATCCATGGTGCCGCCGAGGACTTCAAGTATCTTTTTCACGTTCTCGCGGCGCTTCTCTATGACTTTCGGCTCAAGGCCGCTCGGGTAGCGCTCGATATACCTCCGGACCCTTCTAGCCAACTCGTCGAGATAGTTGCTCCGGGCTATGCCGGCGGCTCTCCCCTTTATCCTAGTGAAGTCTACTTGTTCGAGCCCCTCAGCATACTTCGCGGGGTAGATGTCCGGGCGGCCATTGATAGCCTTGAAGAGGTGCTTGAACTCGTAGACGAAACCCTCGTCTACCTCGCTGGCGGCCTCTGAGCCCTCCTGCGCCAGACGCCAGAGGTGGAACAGGGCGCTGTAACCGGTCAGCTTCTCATTCCTGGGCGCGATGATGTTCTTGAATACGCGTATAGCCTCGCGAGCTATCGAGTCCACGAGGGGGTGTAGCCTCCTGGAGGCGTTGAGCAGGTCCCACTCGAGCCTGTTGAGGTAGAGGAAGAGGCTGCGCCGGGCCTCTTCGAGGCTGCTGCTAGTACGCAGTATGTCGTATATCTGTGGGTCCTCGCTCCAGAGGAAGCCGTGGAGGTCAATCCCTGTAGCGGGTTTCCTTATCTGGAGCGGTATGTCGGTCTTGTTTATCCTTGAGTAGTCATAGCCCTCTATAGCTGTCGGCGCGTGCGGGTAGTCATGCTGAGCCTCCATGTCCTGTACACCCGTCCAGCCCCCGGCCTTGGAGGCCGGGGGAATTTACGGCTTGATTGAGACCCCGTACAGATCTCTTTTAGTAGACGCTGCGTCTGTTACAAGGAGTCTCAATGCTTGCCGAACGTTTGTCCGGTCGGGCTTGGCCGCATGTTGGCTGTCATTAGCACATTACCTAGGTGCGTGTATGTGCAGCCGTAGAGGGGGCCGCCATGCTCCGCGTTGAGGGGCTCAGCGTCCGCCTTGGCAGCGCCAAGGTGCTGGAGGGAGTGTCGTTCACGCTGCCGGGCGGCTACGGTGTCGTCGTGGGCCCTAGTGGGAGCGGTAAAACCACCCTGCTCCGCGCGATAGCGGGCCTTGTAGAGTATGAGGGCACGGTGGTGTTTGGAGGGGCTAGGCTCGATGGGCTGCCTCCCTGGGAGAGGGGTGTGGCTCTAGTACAGCAGGTACCCGGCCTTCTACCACACATGTCCGTCCTCGACAACGTGGCGCTGGCGGCCGTGCAGAGGAGGGGGCTAAGCTGGGCCGAGGCGAGGAGGCTGGCACGCAGGCTCCTCGAGGAGCTGGGCCTTGAGGGCCTAGAGGCTAGGGGGCCGACAGAGCTGAGCGGTGGCCAACAGCAGCGCGCAGCCATAGCGGCCGCGCTGGCTACTGGCGCACAGCTGCTTCTCCTGGACGAGCCGCTGAGCCATCTGGATAGGCTGACCTCCGAGGTGCTAAGGGGGCTCCTCCGCAAGCTCACGGGGATGGGGGTCACCGTGCTACACGTAACACATGATCTTGACGAGGCATTGACTCTCGGGGAGTACATTGTAGTGCTTCATAGTGGCCGTGTAGTCACAGAGGGGCCCCTAGATGAGGTCTACCGCTGCCCCCGCAGCATCGAGGCAGCCAAACTACTGGGTCACGGCGTGCTCGACGCGGACCTTCTCGGGCTCGGAGAGGGCCTAGTGAGCGTGGCACCCGACTATGTGAGGCTGCGGCCGGGGAGAGGCGAGTGGCTTGTTGAGAGCGTGACGCGTGAGAGGGGTAGAGTCAGAGTGACCGCACGCCACGTCTCGGGGCGGGGCGTGCTCCACGCCTACCACAGCGCCAGCGAGGACTATCCCGTGCCGGGCGAACGCGCTGAGCCCATACTCCTATCCAGGCCCTGCAGGCTAGAGCCCCAGAGACGCCAAGGCCCCTAGAGATGAGGCGGCTTAACCGGGGCTGCAGCTCGCTCTGACGGTTAGCCGCGACACCGTTGACCCGTGCCGGTGCTTGCCGAGGCCTTGACAGCTTGGAGCCACAGCACCGTGCTCTGGGAGCATGTAGGGGAACCCGTTACAGGCAAGCTTCCACCAACAGAACAACATGGCAGGGGAGTCCGAAGAGCTGGGCGTTGAGTTGCCGAGCGGTTACATCGCATACGTGGACCTGGAGCTAGGGGACCAGAATAGCCCCTCCGGCTACGCTGTGGCTCTGCTATGGCTAGCTTGTCAAAGGCGCAAGGAGCGAGGCCGTAGGAGCCGACACATTACGTTCCGTTCACTGTGGCCCCGGCTTATTGGAGATTAGCCGCGCAGAGGGTCCCTGAGAGGAAGGTGCCGCTGGCCGAGGTCGAGGAACGGCGCCGCGCGGCGGAATCTCGCAGAACCCAATAGGCGTGCGAGAAGCTGGGGCGTTATTCTCTCACCTCGGCTCCTTGCCTCAACTATTCGGGACGCTGTTCTAGGCCCTATGCCTGGAACGCGGAGGAGTTCCCACAACGGCGCCCTCGCCGGGTCCACGGGAAACCACTCTGGGTGCGCCCTCGCCAGCTCCTCTTTGAGGCTCCTCGTCGTCACTGGAAGCATATCGCCATTGTCGAGGAGGGGCTCGAAGTCGCGCGGCTCGTAGCCGTAGTCGCGTAGGAGCCTGGAGGCCTCGTAGAGGAGCCCAGTGCGTAGGGGCGAGACTGGCCCCTTCTTCTCAGCGAGGGGTGTACCTGGTACGGGCGTGTAGGGGCTATAGTGGACAACGCCCACTCCGTCCCTGTGAAGCAGCCAGGTAAGCATGATTATCTCGCGGTCGGTGTCGTCGCCGGCTCCGACCACTAGCTGGGTGCTGACCTTGGCTGGGCTCTGGGCGTACTCGGCTGCTAGGAGTAGGCGGCCGTATAGGTCGCTGCTCCACCGCCCCTTGCTGGGCGCTATCTCTGAGAAGCTGCTGGCCGATGCGGCCTCGAGGTTCAGGCTGACACGGTCCGCAGACTCCAAGGCCCTCTTTATCAGCCACCCAGGCGCGCCGGGCATAAGCTTCACATGCACATATCCGGTGTAGCCCCTTGCCCTTAGCTCCTCCACAGTCTCTACTAGCTCAAGTGTCACGTCCTCTGGGTCTCTGTAGAGCCCGCTACTGAGGAAGAGCCCGCGGATACTGCCCTCGCGGGTTGCGCGCAGCACCGTACGGACTAGCTTCTCGCGCCTCCAGATGCTGCGTGCCCGGCGACAAAAGACCGCGAAGGGACAGTACCTGCAGTCCATGCGACACCTTGTCGAGTAGAGTATCTTTAACAGGCGACCACCGACGCTCTCGTATGTGGGGGCCTCGACCTCGTCCCCCGGGGCGAGGCGGAGGCGGACGCGGCCCCATTTCCTTGGATCCGTGGAGCCGCGTGCAGCGCCGGGCAAGGAGCAGGCCACACCTAGGAGGTAGCCAAAAGTTGGGCCGTAATCTGCTCTTAGGCCTTTTACCTCTCTACCTCCTCGAGTATCTCTCTCACAAGCCTCGGCAGGTTGTTCAGCGCCTCCTCGGGGCTCCAGCCCATTGTTGAGACGCGGATAACCCGGTCCTTCAGGCTGCCCATGCCGCGGGCGACGCGGATGCCCCTCGCTGCCAGCTTCACCGCCAGGATGCTGCTCGGGACGGGTGTGCGGAACGCTGCCAGTGTCCAGGCCCGGTGCTCGCAGCTCATCACCAGGGGCTCCAGGGGCATCTGGGTGTAGAGAGCCTCGGCTCTCCTACGATGCCGCTCTCTCCACGCCCCGATGCCGTACTCGTCTATGACGCGTAGGGCCTCAAGCATGCCATAGATGAGCGTCACAGCCGGGGTGTAGGGGGTCTCCCTCCTCTCGGCGTGGAACCTGGCCACCTTTCCTAGGTCAAGGTAGTTTGGTGTGCCAGGCGGCACACCGCGGCTACGTAGCTTCTCGAAAACCTCCTCGTCTACGATGACAAAGCCTAGGCCCGGCGGACCCGCTAGTGCCTTCTGGGAGGCCGTTGCTACGGCGTCCACCACGCCCGGCGGGGGCACCGGCTCGCCACCAAACGCCGACACCGCATCAACCAGCACCCTCGCGCCGGCAGCCTTGGCGGCCTCAGCGAGCTTGGCCGTCTCCCGGTAGCTGAGCCCCATACTAGTCTCCGTGTACACCACCGCCACTGCGTCATAGCCACCCTTCTCCAGCTCACCAATCACGGTATCCAACGGGACAGCGCTGCCCGGCTCCGACTCGACCACATTAACCACAGCACCTCTTCTACGGAGCGTGTCAGCAAGCCTCTCACCAAACTCGCCATGACTAACCACAAGGACGTTATCCCCTGGCCCCACGAGGCTCCAGGCCATAGACTCAACAGCGAGGGTCCCGCTCCCCGTGAGGACCAGGGCCCTACCACCGCCAGCCATTTTCTCAAGCAGGCCCCGCGTCTCGTCAAGCAGTCTTCGAAAGGTCTCGCTCCGATGGCTCACAGGCTGCGCCGCCAACGCGCGGACAACACGCTCATGGAGCATGACGGGGCCGGGTGTGAGTAGAACCTCCCCACTGTCCAACGCACCACACCCTCGCGCCAAGGGCTTCAAGATACTCCCGCGAAGGGACCCTATGGTGGCCACCGGGGGCCGACACTAGGGCCAGCATAGCGGCCGAGGGGCCAACGGGGCTGGCACCCCCAGCTTGGCGCCAAAAACGCAGCTAGAAGGCTGGGGCGGGGCCCCTGGGCTAGGGGCAGCCAACAGCCTCGGCTAGGGCTTCTAGCAGCTTACGCGCAGTCTCCTCGGCCACACGACGCTGCGCCTCAACGGTTGAGGCGCCGATGTGGGTTGTAAGTATCACACGCGGATGCTCGGCCAGCTTCCTCTCGGCCTCTGTTGCTGGGGGTTCATGCTCAAGCACATCAAGGGCTGCCGCGCCGATTATGCCCTCCTCTATGCCCCAGAGGAGGGCCTCAGCGTCAACCACGGCGCCACGGCTCGTATTGACGAGTATGACGCCAGGCTTCATTGTCCTTATCTCCTCCCAGCTTATGAGGTGCCTCGTCTTTGGCGTTAGAGGCACATGCAGCGTCACCGCATCCGCCTTGCGTAGCGCCTCGTAGAGGTCATAGACTGGTACCGCCCCTAGCTTGACCGCATGTTCATCTATGTTGACGACATCATAAGCCACGATCTCCATGCCTATAGCCTTCGCTATCTGTGCCACGCGGCGCCCTATCCTCCCAAACCCTATAACTGCCAGCGTCTTGCCGTAAAGCTCTGTCCCGAGCACCTTCTTCCAGACACCACGGCGAGCCAGCTCCATGCTCTCGGCGAGGCGCCGCGCAGCCGCTATCAAGAGGCCTATCGTTAGCTCCGCGACGCTCTGGGTCGCCGCAGCCGGGGCGTTCACTACACGGACGCCACGCTCAGACGCTACACGGAGATCAATGTTGTCTAGGCCGACGCCGGCACGGGCAACTACCTTGAGCCTTCTAGCCCTCTCAAGGACTTCACGGTCAACACGTGTACGGCTCCTGACAACCAGCGCATCGTAGCCCTCAACAATGTTCAACAGCTCGCCTCTGCTTATCGTCGGCCGATAGTCTACCTCGAGCCCCGCCCCGTGGAGAGTCTCAAGAATTAGGTCATCCACGGGATCGGTTATGAGGACGCGGAGACCCTTGAGGCACCCACGCATCTGGGTCACTTTCTCGCCGAATCCAACGGCACCACCTCGCCACCCAGGCTTTTCCGGGGACGCCGCCCGTGGAGGACCTGGGCCACTCGCTTCCCACCGCTTTTAAAGACTACCCCGCCCCCTAGTGGGCGAAGGAAAACAGGCAGCAGGACAAGGGGTCTCACTGAGTACTCAGCCCGTGAAGCCCTTCTCGCGAAGAAGCTCCACGAAGAGCTTGAACCCCCTGCCAAGGACAGTCGGATGCCTTATCGTCACTATGTTGCCGTCCCTAGCCGCCGCCTCGTCCACGTAGACTCCGCCGGCGTTGACTACATCGTCCCGTATGCCAGGGTTCGCTGCTATCCTCCTACCACGGACCACGCCGGCAGATATGAGCACCTGGGGGCCATGACATATCGCTACCGCGGGTTTCCCTTCCTCGACCATCCTCCTCGTCAGCTCGACCGCGTCACGGTAGCGCCTGACACGGTCTGGGCTTCGCCCACCCGGAATGACGAGGACGTCGAACTCGCCGAGCTTCGAAAGGGCCTCGCCATAGCTTATGTCAACATCGACTTCTAGCCCGTTCTTACCCTTAACCCTCCTGGGCCTGGGCCGAATAACGCCCGTCTCAGGGTCATAGAGCGGCACATCACTATACCTCCTCGAAGACGCTACAATGGCCTCGAAACCCTCCTCAGCAAGCCTATGCACTGCATAGAAGTACTCAAAATCATCGAACCCATCCTCTAGAAGAACGAGGGCTCGTCTCGCCGCCAAGACCACCCCCCTCGCTTTTCCAGCCCACAGTCCCTTGGCTGGGGAGGGCCGGGGGACGCCAGGAGCCCTATACGGGCCCGGAGAGAACTTGGTTTATTGCGTCACCGCTACATATGCCCCAGGCGTGGATACATGCAGCAGCCCAGCGCTACTGGCCGCGAGGAGGGCTACACGCTGTGAAGTGGCGCGCCAAGCACCATAGCGGCCTCGACCCTGGCCTGGTGGGGGAGCGGGCCTTCGAGCACCCCGCGGTCCGGGAGTACTGGCGCTGGCTCATCGAGGACTATGCGCCAGCCTACAGCGTGGCCCTGGTGACGCCATGTAGCAATGTTAAGCCATACACGAGGAGCCCCGCATCGAGGAAGCTCCGGGGCCTCCTACGCCGGATGGGCCTCTGGGATGAGGAGGCTAACCGCCCGAGGGGGCTGGCATGGCTCTACTTCAGCGACCTCCTCATACTCGTACCCTACGAGAAGGCGGAGGAGTACCCCGCCTGCTGCTACGAGGTCCCCCCGGACACCGTGCTTAGTAACGACAAGCTCGTCGGGCTGGTGGCCGACAAGCTAGCCGAGGCTATGGAGGCACTGGCTAGGCGGGGGCTCCGGGAGGCAGTGGTCTTCCTCCCGAGGAAACACCTAGTGCTCTGGGAGAAGGCGCGGCTCCGTGCAGCGGACTGGCCGAGAGAAGTTAGGGTACGGTACACGCTCTTCAGCTTCCGCGGGGTCGGCGAGGCTCTCTCCTCTCTGCTTCAGAGCCGCGGCTAGCCCGTCCCCCGTGGCCGCCGGCTTCTACCGCTAGGAGGCTGCCGAGGAGGAGAAGCGCTACCGCCGAGAGCGCGAGAGGCATTAGACCCAGAGGCACGGCCACCCCCATATAGACCCACTTTCGTGGGACTGAGCCTTATACCGCTGAGCCGGAGTAGCCAAGGAGCCTGCTCCGACAATTGTCTAGATATGGCGGCTGCCGAGGCTCTGGGAGGGGAGGCCGCCTTCTTTACCCGGCACAGAGGCCGGGGAGAGTCGAGTTGAGGACATGGAGAGCGGCTGACAGCCGGAGGAGGGACGGGGCAGACATGCCGCCGAGCCTTGTGGATGCCGCGCTCGTGGCTGTGGGTGGCGCGGCCGGTGCTCTCGCGCGTTGGCTCCTCTCTGACCAGGTACAGAGGGCTCTCGGCCCATTCTTCCCCTGGGGCACACTGGCCGTGAACGTGCTGGGCAGCCTGCTGCTCGGCTTTGTCGCCACCGCTGCGCTGCAGGGCTTCTTCACCAGATGGCAGAGGCTCCTACTGGCCACGGGCTTCGCAGGGGGCTTCACAACCTTCTCGACATTTAGCTACGAGACGTACAGGCTGCTGGCAGAGTACCGCCTCCTCCACGCGGCTGCAAACATAGCCGCCAACGTCGCCCTAGGCCTCCTCGCAGTCTACCTGGGCCACACATTGGCAATCGCCCTCTCCAGCCGCTAGAAGTGGGGAAGCAACCCAAGAAGCCAAGCTAATTCAAGGAACCGGCCACCCCGCTACACACGGAGGAGGTGCCCCAGGGTTTGCCGGGAAACTATCCCACCTGGATGCGTCTACGCATCTACATAGGCGAGAGCGACCGCTACCACGGCAAGCCACTGTACCTCTACATCCTCCACCGGCTCAAAAGTATGGGGATAAAGGGCGCCACGGTATTCCGCGGCATAGCCGGCTACGGAAGCCATAGCCTCATACACACCGCGGACATTCTACGTCTCTCCGAGGACCTACCTGTCGTCATAGAGGTTGTCGACGAGGAGGAGGCGATAAGGAGGGTCCTGGAGGAGGTAGAGAAGCTCGTAGAGGAGGGCCTAATCACGCTCGAACCCGTAAAGATAGTATACTATGGCCACCAGCGCGGCAAGAAATAACACGCCCCGGCGCCAAGGCGCCGCGGGAGAAGAAGAGGGAGCCCGGAAGAAGGGCTTCCTCAAGGCGGGGCTAGTAGACGCCTATCCGGAACACAGCCTCCTCGCTCGCAGCCTCCTCGCGGGCTTCAACAGCGCCCAGGAACCCCAGGGCGGCGAGCACTGCGCCGGCCGCGGTGAATATCTTGGCGAGAGCCTCCGGGCCGCCTATTGTTGCTATCACGTTGTGGGCCGCCTGGTTGGCCCAGTTTATGCCACCCCAGTCGACCGCGCCGCTCGCCGCCTGCGCGGCCTCGCCCACCGAGGAGGCGCCAGTGGCCGCCAGCAGCCAGCCCACCGCGAGCGTCATCGCGCTCGCCTTGAGGGCCCAGTTGTTGCTTCTTATCCCCGCGAGCCAGAGCGCCGCGATGCTCAACACATAGAAGAGCAGCAGCACCACGCCCCCAAGCCCCTCCAGGCCGGCGCCGGCGACCCCATAGCGGCCAGCCAACACACCCGCAACGCCCAGCAACCCCACCAGGCCTATCCATGAGTAGGTGGGCCTCCTTGTCTCAACGCCATGCACGAGCCAGCCGGCGGCTGTGAGCACCGCGGAACCCGGCCCCGCGAATGGTGTGGACAGGTAGCCTACCGCAAGCAGGAGTCTGCCTATCACGCCTGGACCCCAGAGAGACTAGTTTCTATGAAAAGCCTGGCCACGGGAAACCCCGGCGGCAAAGTAACACCCCGGCAGTCCCGTGCAGAGGGGCCCCGGCGCCCGGTAGAGGGAGGAACCAGCGTAGAAATGGGGAAAACGGGCTACCTCTTGGCGTAGAGCCAGCAGGCGACGTAGTGGCCGCGTTCTGCCTCTATGAGCGGGGGTTCCTCGGTTTCACAGCGGCTCCGCACCCAGGGCGTCTCGTCATAGGCTACACACCGCGGCCGGAACCTACAGCCCGGCGGGATGTCTATAGCAGAGGTTACCTCGCCCTTGATGCGTAGCTCCCGTAGCTTCTTCCGGTTGTTAGGGTCTGGCTCGGGGATAGCTGCCACTAGCGCCCGGGTGTAGGGATGGAGCGGGTTCTGTATCACCTCGTCGCTCTCGCCTAGCTCGACTATCTTGCCTATGTACATGACTGCTATCCTGTCACACACGTAGCGGGCCAGAGCCAGGTCATGTGTTATGAATACCTGGGCCATGTTGTACTTCTTCCGCAGCTCGTCTAGGATCTCTAGCACCTCAGCCCTTATCGACACGTCAAGCATCGAGACGGGCTCGTCGCTCACGAGGAACCTGGGGTTTAGGATAATTGCCCTAGCGATGGAGACGCGCTGCCTCTGGCCACCGCTCAGCTGGTGCGGGTAGCGGTCAAGGTACTCCTCAACAGGCGTCAGCTTCACTACCTCAAGCGCCCTCTCTATATACTCCAGCCTGTCCTCGAATGTCTCGCCTATACCGTGCACCAGCAGAGGCTCCTCGAGTATCTCCCTTATCTTCATCCTGGGGTTGAGGCTACCGAACGGGTCCTGGAATACTATCTGTAGCTCGCGCCGCAGCGGCTTGAACAGCTTGTCCGGCACAGCGTAGATGTCAATAGCGCCCTCTTCCTCGACGACCGCCACCTTAGGCAGACGAGGGGCAAGCTCCTCGAACAGCTCCCTAGAGGGCCTGAAGAGGACACGGCCGCCGAGCACGTTCTCGGGCGGCGTCAGTCTGACCAGCGTCCTCCCCGTGGTCGTCTTGCCACAACCACTTTCACCGACAAGACAGAATGTCTCGCCCTCATAGATCTCGAAGCTGACGCCGTCAACCGCGTGGACGTAGCGGCGACCCCCGCGACGCAGCATCTCAAGGAAGCTCCGCGCCACGGGGAACCATACCCGTAGGTCCTCAGCCCTTACCACGTATGCGGGCATACTAGCGTCACCTCCTGCGAAGCCTGGGCTCGACCACAGTCTCGAGCGCTAGGCCCAGGAAGACGAACGCTACTGACATCAGCCCCATGAGTAGGCCTGGCGGCAGTATCCACCACCAGATGTCGTAGCGGCCACCAGAGAAGATGTAGTCCCTGGCCTGCGCCAGTATGGTGCCCCACGTGGGCAGATTGTGGCGTATACCCAACACGCTTAGACCTGCCTCGGTCAGTATTGCCGAGGGCACGTTGAACACCAGGCTCGCCATGGCATAGGGTATTACCTGGGGCATTATGTGGCGGAATATTATCCTCGCGTTAGAGGCTCCTATCGCCTTAGCGGAGTCTATGTAGGGCTCGGACTTTATGCTTAGAGTCATAGACCTTACTATCAGCGCCAGGCCGCCCCAGCCGAATATCACCAGCAGGAATATGATTACGAAAAGCATTGTCCAGCCACTCGCGCCCTGCTCTTGCAGCGCAGCACCCACAAGCACAAGTATAGGCAGGATAGGTATGTTACCCATTATGTCTATAGTCCTCTGTATTAGTTCGTCTACCCAGCCACCGTAGTAGCCGCTCACAACACCCAGTATCAACCCTATGACCACCGAGGCGACAGCCGCCACGAATCCTATCACAAGCTCTATCGGAAAAGCGAACAACAGAGCCCTGTACAGGTCGCGGCCATAGTTATCGGTACCCATAAGGCCATAGGCAGAGCCCTTGACGACGCCCTCAATGCTCTGCACACCTATATTGCCGGCGTTTATCTCACTTACCAGGAGGTTGGGGTTCACACCCCGTGCGAGATAGGTGAACACGACCTCCACGGTATAGGTGCCGGTGAGCGGCCTAACACTCCTAGTCTCGGGATCGTATACGCCGAACGCCAACTGGGCCGCATTGTTCTGCGCATAGTCCTGCGCCATCTCCACGCCCTTCCTGCGGTAGAGCTCGACGATCTGCTGCGCCACTATCTGGTCAGAGAACCTAAGCACGCCTCCGCTGGAGGCGAAGCTCTTCAACGTCGTGACCACGGGGTCGTTGAGAAGCAGAGTCACGTTGTCAGGCCTGTGGAGCAGCACAAGCGCAGTCAACGACACCTGGCTTGGCGTAATCATGCGGCCTCCGATAGTTATGTTCTCGAGCTCTATGTCCCTAGCATGGACGAGCACGCCCTGAGGGAACGCTGGCTGCCGGAGCTTGTACTCGAAGCTGAACTTCTCCACAACACCGAAGAGGCGGACACCCTGGTAGTTCACCGGCGTTCTCTGAAAATACACCGTATCTGGCGTGTCGATAAACTTGTCCATGAATGGCGCGACGGGCACACCGAAGGACGACACCCACTCCGGGGGCACAACTGACGGATACTTCGCCCAGTAGGTCAGATCAAGCCACTTGTCGGCGAAACTTAGTGGAATCGTTGCCAACGAGTACAGTGACACGATAACGAAGAACACTATTAGACCTATGCCTATCTTGCCCATTAGCTGGCCACGTACCTCGGCAAATATCTCCTCAACACCACGCAGCCTGTCACTCAGCAATCCCAGCTTCTTCCCAACCTTAGCGCTGGAGGCCAACCCCTACCACCCATTCACCCATATTCAGCCCATCATGGCTACATGTGATGCAAACAGTTGACGTTGATAGGAGAAAAAGGCCCTAGATGGGCTAGAACTTTACCCTTGGGTCAAGCCATACATAGAGCACCTCAAGTATGAAGCGGGCTACGATATACACCAGGGTTGTAACATAGATAAGCCCCAGTATTGTCGCTGAATCACCGCTGGTGATAGCGGCATAATAGAGCGAACCCATGCCAGGCCAACCGAACACGCTCTCAGTTATAATGAAGCCACCCAGGCTACCAGCAAGACCAAGTATTACTATGGTCAAGGCGGGGCCCGCGATAACACGGAGCACATAGCGGCGGATAACGAGCTTCTCTGGTAGCCCCTTCGCCCTCGCCACAGCGACGTAGTCCTCGCTTACAACACGCAGCGCTATGGCACGGACACCGTAGAGCCAGGTGCCCAGGAACGATATTATCACTATAACCATCGGCAGCCAGGCATAGTGCATGATGGCAAGGAGGTTACTGAGAGGGCTCTCCCAGAAGTTGTTTATATACGCTATGACGTCGCGGTACCTCGTAGGCGCTATGTGGAGGTAGTAGCCAAAGAAGAATATCGCTATAAGGCCGAGCCACCAGACGGGGAGCGCGTTCATCACAGCCGCGTAGGTTATCGCAGCCTTGTCCAGCAGGCTACCACGCTTATAGGCAATCATAGGCCCCATAAGCAGCACTATGACGCCACATATAAGCTCAGCAATAGTTATCATTATGATAGTCCTCGGAAGAACGGTCAGTATGGCCGTGCTTACGCGGAGCGGCAGAGGCTCACCAACAACCTCCGCCACCTGGTTCTGCGTCACATTACCCAGGTTCAGCGTTAATGTACGCAAAGCGAGCGGGAGGACACGATAGTACCACGGCCTGTCAAGGCCATAGTAGTGTTCCAGCTGTTT
>JAMOSW010000062.1 GCA_027062725.1 Pyrodictiaceae archaeon
TGCTGGCTCCCCCCTCTCCCCTCTGGCGGCGCCGTGGTGGGTGCCGTGGCTGCTGGTGGTGTGCGTGAGCGGGTGCTGGAGTTTCTGGCGCAGTACGGGGAGAGGGGGTATGCTGTTCTCCGGGCCGCTGTCGACGCCGCTCTCTCTTCTCGTGGCGGCCGGGGGGTTCGGCTGGGGGATTTCAGCCACCGGGAGGTGGTGGCGCGGCTCCGGGCCTGGGGGATAGAGTATAACCCGTCGATGCTTCTCCGGATCCTTGAGCGAGACTATGGCGTGGTTGAGACGAGCTATAGGAGCGGGAACCAGCACTGGTGGCGCTTCATAGATCTAGATGCGGTGGTTGAGGCCCTGGAGGAGTACGACCGGGGCACCAGCGTTGACGAGGAGGCTGCTGAGGATATCGAGGACCCGGAGGTGGAGCTGTTCCGGCTCCAGGTGGCTAGCCTGGACCTGCCGGGGATAATCGGGGAGCTGAGGAGGCTCGCTGCCCGGCCCCGGCTTGGGCGCGGCGAGCTTGCCCGGCTGCGTAGGCTTGCCTTCGGCGAGCTTGTCGAGGTTGTCCGTCTTCTCCGGAGGGCGGAGGAGCTGGGCGTGGAGGGCCCGGAGGTGGAGCTTCTGCGGGAGGCGTTGGCGCTGGCCTCTCGTCTGTCGAGGCGGCTGTTGGCCTCGGGGAGGGCGGAGGCGTCGGCCGGGAGGACGCTGGAGCAGCTGGCTAGGAGCGGCGGCGCCGGGGAGCTCCTCGGGCCCTAGCTTGTGGCTGGCTGGTAGCGTATTTCTCCCCCTGGGGGTGTGCCGCCTCCTCTGGCTCATAAGTGCGGAGCCTTGGGCGGGGAGCCGCTTCTGGTTCGTTGCAGGTGGGTCCTTCCCTGTGCTGACTGCGAGCCTCTTGAGCATGGCTCTGTGCTTGTCGAGGATGGCGTTGTCTCGTGGGTTGGGTCGGGGCCTCTCCCGGCGGGCGCGAGGACAGGCTACGTGGTTGACTGTGGCCGCTGGGGTGTCGCCATCCCCTGCCTCTACAACGCCCATACGCATGCCGCTATGAGCCTGCTGAGGGGCTTCCATGACGAGGACGAGTTGCACGTGTGGCTTGGGAGGATGTGGTATGTGGAAAAGAGGCTTGACGAGGAGACCGCCTACGCCGCGTCGAAGCTATCGGCGATAGAGATGGCTATTGGCGGCACCTGCGGCTTCATGGACATGTATTTCTTCCCCGAGGCGGCGGCCAGGGCCGCCCGCGAGCTGGGCCTCAGAGCCCGCGTCGGCCCCGTGATAATGGGCGACGTTGACCCGCTGAGGGCCGTCGAAGAGGCGGACAGGTTCGCCTCAAGGCTCCTCGGCGACCCCCTGGTGGGGCCAGTGTTCAACGTTCACAGCATCTACGCCTCCCCCCTCGAGGCCGTAGAGGAGGCCGCGAGGAGGGCGCTCGAGAAGCGTGTCCCCTTCCACATCCACGCATCGGAGACCAGAAGGGAGGTCTACGAGGCCAAGAAGAGGTACAGCGTGTTCCCCGTGGAGCTCCTCCACCGCCTTGGCGCGCTCCACCGCTACAGCGTGCTGGTCCACATGGGGTGGGCAGCGAGCTGGGAGCTGGAGCTAGTACGGGAGGCCGGCGCCAGCATGGTCCACTGCCCCGCGAGCAACATGAAGCTCGCCACCGCCGGCCACTTCCCCCTCTACGAGGCCCAGGAGAGCGGGATAAACGTGGCACTGGGCACCGACGGCCCCGCGAGCAACAACACGCTCGACATGCTCCGGGAGGCCAGGCTGGCGGTGCTCCTCCAGCGTCACAGCTACTGGGACACCCGTGTCGGCGCCCGCCACGTCCTCCGGGCCGCGACGGAGGGCTCCGCCCGGGCGATGGCGCTGCCGCGGGGCGCCGGGAGGCTCGAGCCAGGCGCGCCCGGCGACCTGGCTGTGCTCGACCTCTCCAGGCCCGGCCTACAGCCCGTCCGCAGCGACAACCTCCTCTCAGCCATAGTCTACGCCGCCTCAGCCACCGACACCGCATACACCGTGGTCGCCGGCAGGCCAGTCTACACCCCGGAGCAGAGACAGAGGCTCATAGAGGAAGCCGAGGAGCTAGCAGAGAGGCTAAACAGGTTCCTCGAAAAGATAGGTGAGGGAGCCGACACCACCCCACCATGCAGCCCCAGAGCAGCGTGCCGCGGCGACTAACAGGGCGGGAAGCCGCAGCAAGCTTCGCAAACAAGACTAGACTGGTACAACTCAGTCGCTCAGCGATGTGTTGCTCTCTTCCCGATCCACCAATATGCATCCTGCCAGAGGCTCGAGGCTTACGCAGAGAGCGTGTAACAGCGCAACCGACGCGCCTAGAAATATGAATGAGTCTAGCATGCTCGCTGCCAGCGTCGTTAGGCTCGGCTCTGCTTCTCCCCGTACAACAGAGAGAATGCTATAGCCTGGCAGGAGCCGCCTCGCGATAGTCAGGCCAGCGGCACCACCGATGAAGAGCGCTATGAGCCACACAGTTTCGATGCGTAAGCTGCCTGTGACCATGTAACCCGCAGCTAGAATAACGATAACGCTTACCAGTATCGTTGCCAGTGAAACCAGGTAGCCCAGGCCAGCCAGTATACCGTTACCCAGAACCGCGCTCAGAACCGCCAACACCATAGAGCCGATTATTGCTAGGCATACCGTCTTAGTAACCTTGCTCTGTGCTAATCGCGTCAAGGCCTTTCGGGGCGCCATGCCACGGAGCATGTAGGCTAGCCCCATATAGAGTGAGCAAACGAGCACATAGACCCCGATAGCGGAAAACATCGCCGAAACCGTGAATAGCCATACCTGGCCACGATGCGCCGGGTACTGCTCTAGGACTAGAAGCCCGGCCAGGGTGACAAGAGCCGAGGCCGCTGAGCCCCAAGCCAGTATCATTAGCGTAAAAAAGAGCTGCTTAACGTACAGAGTCCTTGCCCCCACGCTGAGCGTTTTCATGCCTCTCTGCACCCCAGAGGAAGTCAAAAATCGCCGGACCTATCCGTACTCGACATCGTCACGTCCATACACGAAACTGGTGTACTCGCTCAACCCGCTACATGATGGCGCAACGAGCACCTTGACTGGGATGTAGTTCGTTATGTAGAGCTGTGGATAAGCTGCCTCGCCTAGTCCTAGTCTAACGTAAAGTGTTTCTACGCTGCCAGCAGGCCCTGCAGCTTTGGGATCGAGCACATGCTGCCACGATACAGCTATCTGGACCGCGTCTGCATCAGCGAGGCGTTTAGCGTCAAACACGTAGCAGGTATAGTCAGCGCCGTTGATGGTTACCGTCTTTGTAACTGCCATGCCAGCACCGGGCTCTGGTATGAAATTCTCAATAACACCTATTACGACCAAGGCGGCGTCTATCGCCTTAGTACCGGGTATTACCAGTGTTGCAAGCTCGTATGCCGTGCTTAGTATCTTGAATGCAGTCTCGACAGCACCTACGAACTCAGCCTCACTGCTGCGAGTCTTATCGAACACCCTTATGTTGTACATGACTCTACTGTACTTCATGTACTCCGGTATGCAGAATTCGAGGTAACCTTCCTTTATACCAGTACTCCTTGCCTCACTGAACGTGAGTGACGCTTCCATTACAGCGGTGAGAGAGCCATAGTTTGTTAAGAATGGTTGCTCTACAACGTAGCTCATCTTTGCTATAGGGTTGTTATCGCCGTAGAGGTTTACAAGGCCCTTAGCTGCCGGCGACGGCTCACGATACCACGTGCAGCCGAGGTCTCGGTTATCAATGTCCCATATTTCGGGTATGTAGCTGTAGAGAAGTACTGCGTCGACCCTTATCCATATGCGCGCGTCGTTGAACGTGTTACGTATTGTTATCAACCCGCCGGTGTTGTAGCGGAGGGTGTCAGCAAGTGTGCGGGCCGGTATTTTCGTCAAGAGCGTTTTCTCGCTGTGTGCTGGCAGGGTGAGCGTCCAGGAAGCAACTCGCCTATTACCCACATAGATCTCTATCTTACCGGTCCTCTGGGCGGGGTTGTGGTTTTCGACACGTAGCTGCAGCTGCAGATAGCCGCTTCTCCATGTATCTGTTAGGTCTATGAATAGGCCGTTGAGCACTGCGTAGTCTATTGTCTTCTCTGTGTTTGCTAGGGTTGGGTACGCGAGCCCGCTGCCTGTTGGCGGCATTACGTATTTTGACGAGATGCCGCCAGGTATGCCCGCAGAGAGTATCTGCAGTCCCTGCCGCTCTTGCGGTGGGTTAGGGGAAGACACGTACTTGACTATGTTTACTGTGAGTAGCTTGATGTGTATCTTGCCTTGCGTTACTTTGAGGTAGGTTGCAAGCTTCTGGTATGTATTGCTATCGATGCTCACCTCTATGGGCAAAGTTAGCTCGCCAATGCCGTTTATGCATGTGGTTACTGCACGGCTGCCATAGACGGTATCCGCAGACCCTGTTACTGGGTTAACTTTCCGCACAGTGGCTCCGAGTGTGAGGCACGCTTTGCCTCCTATGGACTCTACTAGGGCTGTTATGCTCGCAGAGACAGCCTTGTTTCCGATATAGAATTCTTGATATACACCATCGTTGCGCTCGAACACTTCATCCTTAACTATGGTTGTAGACATACTGTACATGTACGTTATGGTCGATGAACCTCCATCTATGTATACGATGTTCGGCTGAGGCTGTGGCCTTACGGCTGTGGGTGTTACCTCAGAGTTCTTTGTGTTTATAATCCACCCTTTCACAGTCTTTTTGGCAACTATCTTTACGTGATGCGAAGCCATTAGTCTCTCCACAAAAGCTCCTAGTGCACCGATGTCTATGCTGTTGCCACGTATTGCGCCAGCCTTCTGGGCTAGCTTGCGGAACAGCTGACTGCTAGGCGTTGTAGGAAGCAGTGGACGCTTATCGTAGTATATTACTACTGGGTAGGGATAGCCCGACACCTCCGCTAGGATGATATTGTGGTAGCGCATCATCGATTCCCATTGTGTCCAGCCGCAGTTAATACGTGCAGGGATAGGCGTCCGTGACGCTGGTGATGGCAGCTTGACGACGATGTAGCTTGATGGCGACAAAGTTGGCTGATAGAGTGGGCCGGATTCTGGGCTCCATGCTTCCGGCGGTACGATAGCATATGCTAGATGTATGAGGCCTTGTTCTGTGCATACCGCTACGCTGAGCCCATCTACAGGTACACCTGTTAGCCCGAGAAGCGTTGCCTTGAGTACCAGGTAGTCATGGTGGGCTTTGTTTATCCCCCCTCCGGGTGCCAGCAGAGCTAGTTCTGCGTACGCGATGTAGGATACCGCTAGGGCTGCGAGTACTCCAAGGGCTAGGAGGTGTCGCAAGGTCCCTTCGCCGGCGCAAAGGTTGTTCTCTTTCTCTTGAGGTTTGTTACATATGAGACTGCCGGGCAGATAGCCTAGTTTCTGCCTTGGCCGGTCCTTGCTGTGTCTCTGCGTGGAGCGTCTTTGTCTTGGGCTGTTCTGCGGAGCTGTCGTAGTGCCTCTACTAGCCTTGTTGAGCCCATGCGGTGGCTTGTGGTTCTCCTCGGTGTCTTGATGAGGACTGGGTGTCCTAGGAGGTTCATCTGGCCTGCTAGGAGGGCTACTCCTCGGGGGAGGCGGGTGAGCTTCTCGCGTAGCTGCTGGGGGAGGCCGCCGGCTGCGCGGGAGATGTAGGCTACATCGTCGGGGGCACTGCGGTGGACGAGGAAGGTGTTTATCATGCTGAGGACTACTGGGTCTATGAAGCTCGGCCTCTGGCTCACCATGACGAGGCTTATGCCGAACTTTCTGCCCTGCGTTGCTATCAGTGAGAGGTAGTCCCGGGCTATGCTCCAAGCCACGGGGTATGTGCGGGGGTTTGGTGCATAGTTCTGTGCCTCCTCGATTATCAGCGCCAGGTAGCGCTCTAGGCCCCGGGTCTTGTACTCGGTGAAGCGGCGGTATAGGAGCCGGGCCAGGTAGGCTATGACGAGCTGCCGTAGGGGGAGGGGGACGCCGGGTGCGCCCTCGGGGGAGAAGTCGAGTATCACCAGTAGGGGGCCCAGGGTGGCCTCGTCTATGAGGCGCTCGTCGAGGCTGGGCCTGGGGCTGAGTATCTTGTAGGAGCGGGCCAGGTCGTGGTGGAGCTTCTCCACCGCGCTGCGGGCTGCCCTCCCCGTCTGGGCGTGGAAGACCGCGCCTCCGCCGCGGCTCAGCGCGTCTATCTCCTCGTAGAGGAGGCCGACCTTGCTGGTTAGGAGCTCGGTGTAGCTGGCCGCGCCCTCTAGCTCGCGGAGGGCTCTCTCAAGGAGGCTTACTTGGAGCTCGTTGAGCTCGAATCCCCCGCTCCGGTAGGCCACGATGAACTCCGCTATCTCGCGGGCCATGAAGCCGTC
>JAMOSW010000063.1 GCA_027062725.1 Pyrodictiaceae archaeon
GACGGTTGCTGTGCTGCCCGAGACGCCTCGGCCTTCAACGAGTGGACTCCCCTGGCCAGTATAGTAGACTTCGAGCCCAAGGTTGAGATAAAGATGATCCACGTCGCTCTCGAGCTCGAAGACGGGCCCGGCAACTCCAGGGGAATCGACGACTGAAACCCCGCCGACTTGCACGGATGTAGTGTAGAGCCCGCTGAACCATACCTTGTAGACAGTGGTAGCCTTGAAGGTCTCTGCCAGTATCAGATAGTTGTTCTTGAAGTAGCCCAAGTAGCCGGATAGGTGCACAATCTCTACCGGTATCCCCACGTCCTGTTTCTCGCCTAACGTGCTGCGGAGGAACCAGTATGCAGCCTCTCCAGGTGTTGGCACCTCCTCCGGGGGCCACTCTTGGCTCCTCATTGTTTTCTCGAGGTTGCTCCACGGTATGAGCGGCTCTGCCAGCATGTCTTTGACGATATTGCTGTCGAAGACTATTCGGACGCTGAGGCCTCTCTTGGCAACCAGCACCGGGTCTAGGGCGAACGCGGCCGGCCTACCATAGACGCCCTTGCCGGGCTCTGTGACGGCGAGCATCGCGATAACGCCGGGGTGGGCGTGTCTGGGGTCTGTGCCCGTCCTGGCGAGCTCGGCCATCCATGCCGCGAAGTAGCGTTTCACTGTGAAGGCGGGGAGGGCGACTTCTCCTCCCCTGCTGCAGGTCTTTGCCAGCTGGTTTATTGTGCCGTTGGGCCACCAGCCGTAGAGGCTTACGCACGTCACTGCGTCGCCGGGTACGCCGGTTAGGTCGATGTAGAGCTTCTGTCCGCCGAGGGGGCTGAGGCTCTTGATGTAGTTGAGGGTGTAGAGGGGCTCCTTCTCGGTTGACACGGTTATGTTTATGAATGCTGTGGAGGTTAGGGCTGTCGCCGCTAAAAACAATACTAGGAGGCCTTGCCTCACGTGGCTTGCTATCATGCGGGTCGCCCTCATGTGGCTCGGGGAGGCTCTGCCGTCGGGGAGAAGCAGCACAACGAGAGTGTTGAAAAGCAGAGCCTCTCTATGCCAAGAAGTCCTCCCGCGGCACGGAGGGCTTTATAGAGGGGGGCGGCTAGACACCCACTGGCAAGGCGTCGTGATGATCGCGCCGGAAGCGAACCCCGGACCGAGGCGCCGCGGCGTGGCGGTGCTGATGGCGTAAGCCGGGTTGGCTGAATGCCACCATCCTCCTCCGCCGGGCCCCCTCTGCGTTAGGGCTATGCGTTAGGGCTACTAGCCTCCACCATTGCCCTCTATGGGTGGGGCCTGCCTGGGCCCCCTATCCGCGCGACCCGTGCTTCTGGGGGTGATGCTTCTCCCTTGGCTGGGCTCGGACTGCCTGTTGAGCTTCTCCGTGTCCTCGAGAGGGCTGCCGACGAGAGGGGCCTGGCGCCGGAGGCTGTGCTGGCGGAGCTTCTTCTACGGATCGCGGAGCCCGGGGAGAGGCCCCGCGTGCTGCTTGGCGCTGCGCGCAGCCTGCTGGGCCACGCCGTGTCCGCCGCGGAGAGGGGCGAGATGGGCCTTGCCTTCCGGAGGCTGTGGAGCGCTGTGGTTCTCTCGCTCGAGGCGGTGCTCGGCGAGGAGGCGCCTGGGGGCTTGGAGGCGTTCTGGGATGCCTCTGAGAGGCTCGGCCCGGAGGCTATGAGGGGCTTCTATGCGGGCTTGGCCGCCTACCTGGCGGCCCGGGAGAACCTGGGGTCCCGTAGGCATTTCGAGGAGATACGTGCCCTCGTGGAGGGCCTCCTTGGGGCTGTTGAGGAGAGCCTCGCCGGGGCGGCGGCTAGCCCCGGTAGCTAGTCTCCTCCACGAGCAGCTTGATGGTTCTGGCTATGGTGTCGTGGTCGGCCGGGTTCACCCCGAGCTGGGCCCATGCGGCGAGCTCGCCCCGGCACCAGAAGGCGTGTATCTGACCCGTCCTCTTGTCGGCGACCAGGTACACCCTGACCCCCTTGACGTTGAGCTCGACAGGCGCCGTGTAGGGGAGCCTCTCCTGCTCGGCGGCTATCTTCTGCGCCATCCTGTCCACGAGGCTGCAGGCCTGGGGCGAGGCGGTGAGCCAGAGCAGGGTGCCGTCGCTGTAGCTTACAAGCGCCGCGCTTGTTATCTCGACGGCATGGGGCTCCCAGTGTATACTCTTGACGGCCGCGACGGCCTCCTGTCCCGCCTTGGCGGACGACACGGTGGCGCCGTCGGGCAACTTCTCCGGGTAGGTGAAGCCGCCGACCCCGGCGGGGCCGTGGAGCGCCGAGTAGGCGGCGAGAACGGCGAAGAAGACGGCTGCTGCGGCGAAGACGAGCGAGAGGCGCCGGAGAAGCCGTCTACGCGCCTCCCGTCCCCCGCTGCCCTGCTGGGTCTCCCCGCTGGCCCCGTCCCCGCCCGTGGCGGTGGGTGCGGCGGTGCTGTTTGCCTCGCTCTCCCCGGTCTCCATGATTGTCTCCTCCCTGTCCGGAGGCAGCCTCTCTATGATGGACGTATTTGATGGCTTCCCTCTGGCGGGGCTGTGCGTCGGCCACCCCCGGCTGTGGGGGTCGGCCCCTCCGGCTTAAGCCCCGGGCACGGTTCCCACATACCCTCTCCTGGGGTGCCTGTGCTGTGAGTAAGAGGCTCTGGTTTGGGCCTGCAGGCAAACCCGTGGGCATGAAGAGCGGCGACTACGTGAAGGCTATTGAGTACATTGTGCGTGAGGGGCTTGACGCTATAGAGTATGAGGCTGTGCGTGGTGTCCGTATCAGCGAGAAGAAGGCCCGCGCCATAAAGGAGGCGGCCGAGAAGTACGGCGTCGTGGTGTCAATGCATGCACCCTACTACCTCAACTTTGCTTCGCCCAACGAGGAGACCGCGAGGAAGAGCCAGGAGAGGCTCATAGCTGCTGTGCGTGCCGCCTCCTGGATGGGGGCCTACGCGGTCGTGTTCCACCCGGGCTACTACCGGGACAACCCGAGCCCCGAGGAGGCGCTGAAGAGGACGATAGATAACCTCCGTCCAGTCGTGGAGTGGATGGAGCAGAACGGGATACGAGGCGTCTGGATAGCCCCCGAGACTACGGGCAAACCCACACAGGTTGGCAGCGTGGAGGAGGTCGTGGAGATCTGCAGGGAGCTGGGTGAGAGATACTGTAGGCCCGCCGTGGACTGGGCGCACCTCCACGCGAGGAGCATAGGGCAGTACGTCACCGACGTCGCCCACGTGATAGAGACGATAGAGTACATAGAGGGGGAGCTGGGAGGCTATGCGGTGGACCCGCTGCACACCCACTTCAGCCGCATAGAGTATGGTCAGGGCGGGGAGAAGGAGCACCACACCCTGGCCGAGGAGGAGTACGGCCCCGACTGGAGGATAGTCTGCCGCGGCTACAAGGAGACCGGCATAAAGGGGGTCATAATCTCGGAGAGTCCCGTGCTCGACCAGGACGCCATCGTGATGAAGAAGATATGTGAGGAGGAGGGCTACCTCTAGCCGCCTCCTGTCTTCTTCTCGGCCTCTGCGAGCCTCCGCAGCCTCTCAATGGTCGTCTCCACGAGACGGTTGTGCTTCTCCTCCTCCGAAACAAGCAGCTCAAGCAGCTTCCGCAGCGTCGTACCCGGCTCCGCGAGCGGCACCAGGCCCTCATAGCTGCTCTCGGCGAACTCCTCGATAGTCTTGTGGATGTTGACAAGCTCTATGAGCTTCTCGTAGCTCGCCTCGCCCCTGGGGTGGGCGAGCAGCTCCCTAGCCAGCACCTGGATCTCGCTCACCGCCCGCACAAGGCTCCACACTATCTCCCGGTGCACAATGCTATCGGCCGCTATGAGGAACAGCACCCACCGGGTATCCGGGTCGGGCGACAGCTTCGCCATCTCCGCGTAGGCATGCGCCTCACTCATCTCGTCCAACGCTATATCCTCGAGCTGCTTCTTCATCTCAGAGAGGTTCTCTATGAGTCGCTTCAGCCTCTCCTCGAGGCCAGCGTCAGCCACGCAGCAGCCACCCCCGACACGGCGCCCGAGGAGATAAGGCCCAGCGCAGCGTAATGTATGCTAGCCCCGGCCCCCCGGGGAACGAGTATCCTGGAAGGGCCTGCAGTCTCAGCGGCCAGGCCGTGGGGCTCGTGTGGTGCACGTCTTTGCCGGGCATGTGTGTAGCGGTCTGTGCGGCTTCGCTGGCCTCGCTCGCCCTGCTTACGGCTCTCTACTACTCGCTGCTGTCTAGCCGCAGCCTCCGAGCCGCGTGGCGCCGTGGGCGGCTACTGCTCGCCGCCACAGTTGCCTCGATGCTCGCGGTTGGCATGTTGGCGGCTCCCGCGGGACTCGACACATTCACGCTCGCGCTACCGCTCGTCGTGGTGACCCAGCTGGTTGTCGCCCAGTTCTTCGACAGGCGTATTGTGGGCGAGGCGCTGTACGGGTTCGAGGGGCGCGTCTACCGTGTAGGCATCATAGAGTCAAGCGCGGTGACTGCCTTCGCGGTCGCGGTGCGGGGCAGGGTCTACGCCTCCACCGGCCTCTACCAGGCGCTGCCCCCGGATGAGGCGGCGGCGGTGGTAGCCCACGAGGTGGGGCACTGGGAGAGCCTCCGCCCGGTCCCGGCCGCGGTCGCGCTCGCCGCGGTGGCGGTGGGTGCCGCGCAGGGAGCGGAGGCGGCCGTGGCCCTCGCTATGGGTGGCTGCGTCCCGGGGGCGCTCGCTGTCGGCTTGGCCACGGCAGCGGCCTGGGCGCTCTACAACTGGGCATGGGAGCACCTGGCTGACCTCCACAGTCTCCGCGTGGCGGGCTTCTCCGCCTACGCGGCGCTGGCACGGATAACCGGCGCGGTCCCGGCGCCGCCGCCCTCGCCACCGGGGCTTGTTGCGGAGGTGTTTCGGAGCCTCCGCCCCAGGAGGAGCCCGACGGGGGCTGGCCTGTTGGTGAACCCTCATCCGCCCCCCGCGCTGCGGCTCTGGCTCCTTGGGCGACTCCTCCCCCGTAGCGAGGAAAACACGCGATAAAAAGCCCCCGGCGGGTCTCTATGTACCAGTCTCTGGGGCGCCTAGCTCTCCCCAGGTGGGGCTGAGTGGCCGTGGCCAGGCGGAAGTGGACCTGCTATATCTGCGGCGACGATGTCGTGGAGGGCCAGAGGTTCACCGTCACCTCGAAGGGCTTCGTACACCTGGAGTGTCTCTACCGCAGGATAGCAGAGAAGGGCCTCAGCAACGACATAGTTGCCTACATGGATGCCCTCGAGGTGCTCAACTACGCCATAACCAGGTTCAAGGAGGCGGAGCTTATCGCGGCCAGCGCTGAGGTGAGGGCGGCGCTGCAGGAAACCCGCCGCGTGCTAGAGGCCGAGGCGGCCAAGGTCACCAAGAGGCTTGTGGAGGCGGCGGGCGTAGAGTAGCCCCCCGGGATTGGCGCCGCGCTCATCTTATGCCCCCCGGCCTGGGTCTCCCGCATACTCTGCATGGGAGGGTGCCGTAGGGATGAGTGCGCGTATACCGCTCCAGAAGATTGGGCCCTACGAGTGGATGATACCTAAGGGCGCAAAGCCCTGCATGAGGGTCCCGTCGATAATATTCGCGGACGAGTTCCTACTGGAGAAGATGAAAGGCGACCTGACGCTGGTGCAGGCGGCTAACGTGGCCTGCCTGCCGGGTATACAGAAGTACAGTATCGTCATGCCCGACGGTCACCAAGGCTACGGGTTCCCTATAGGCGGCGTCGCCGCGATGGACCCTGAGGAGGATGGCGTGATAAGCCCGGGCGGCGTCGGCTATGATATTAACTGCGGCGTCCGCGTGATAAGGACTGACCTCGACATAAAGGATGTGAGGCCGAAGCTCAGGGAGCTGATAGACGAGATATTCCGTAACGTGCCCAGCGGCCTGGGCAGCACGGGCAAGGTGCGGGTCAGTATACAGGAGCTGGACCGTGTCCTCAACGAGGGCGTCCAGTGGGCGGTGGAGAAGGGCTACGCGTGGCCCGAGGACCCCGAGCACATAGAGGAGCACGGCAGCTGGGACCTGGCGGACGCGTCCGCGGTGAGCATGAGGGCCAAGAGGAGGGGCGCGGAGCAGCTGGGCACCCTAGGCAGCGGCAACCACTTCCTCGAGATACAGGTAGTCGACAAGATATATGACCCCGAGAAGGCCAAGGTCATGGGCATCACGCATGAGGGCCAGGTAATGGTGATGATACACACCGGCAGCCGCGGCCTCGGCCACCAGGTTGCAAGCGACTACCTCATGATAATGGAGCGCGCTATGAGGAAGTACGGGATAAGGCCGCCGGACAGGGAGCTGGCCAGCGTGCCCATCAAGAGCCCCGAGGGCCAGCGCTACATGAAGGCAATGGCCGCCGCAGCCAACTTCGCG
>JAMOSW010000064.1 GCA_027062725.1 Pyrodictiaceae archaeon
CAGGACCTATTCTAGCGTCACGCTTCTTGTAGTATCTCACGATGACGCGCATCGCCGCTCTTCCTCGTCAGCCCCCACAAACCTGAGAGGCGATAGCCGCCGATAAACGCGCTGCAGCCACTAGCCTATTACCTAGCTGCCTCTACGACACTACCCTGGGGCCGATGAAGACGAACCTCCATACCGTACCTACGGCGGGGCTGATTGCTAGTCTCCGTGACGACTCAGCCGGGCCTGGAGGCCCCGAAGCTATCAAACATGTAGTGAGTCTGTTAAGGGGTGTGCTGCATGTCCGAGTCGGAAACCGTGTCTATCCATGCAATTCGTGTCCCGGTTCCTGAGGGGACCAACATCATAGTCGGCCATGCACACTTCATAAAGACTGTTGAAGATCTCTATGAGGCTCTTGTGTCCAGCGTGCCTGGGATAAGGTTTGGGCTCGCCTTCTGCGAAGCGAGCCAGAAGAGGCTAATCCGCTACGAGGGCAACGATAAAGAGCTCGTCGAGCTAGCTATTAACGCAGCTAGGCTCATCGCAGCTGGCCACTGCTTCGTGATATACATACGCAATGCCTGGCCCATAAACGTGCTCAACGCGCTGAAGAACGTTGAGGAGGTTGTAACTATTCACGCCGCAACAGCGAACCCTCTCCAGGTCATAGTGGCGGAGACCAGCCAGGGAAGAGGCATACTGGGCGTCGTAGATGGCTACACACCCTTAGGTATCGAAAACGCGGATGACAAGAGGGAGCGGAAAGAGTTCCTCCGCAGGATAGGCTACAAGCTCTAAAAAGGCTCCTCGAAGCCTTGCAAGGAAACACTGATTAGCTTTGTATTGAACAAGCCTTACCCAAAGGGAGCTTATGGGGCAGCTCCTGCGGCTACTGGAGCAGGGATAGGGGGTGCTAGAAAGGATGCCTGCAAGGAAGGACTTTCTCAGACACATCGTCAACCGCGTGCTAGCCAACTCTAATCTCCCTAGACAGGTCATCGACGACATAAGGAGGATGGTTGGGCGCGCAGAGGACAAGTACAAGTTCCATGCATTTGGTGGCGATGTTAGGAACTTAGCGGAATACCTCAAGAGCCCCGAGTTTAACGATCTAGTATCGTTTCTAAAGAACGTACGTGTGGAGAAGGGCGAAGAGCACCCGATAGAGGTTCTGAAAAAGATACTGCTTGAGGCACGCGAAGCATATAGAGACATTCCAGAAGTCGTTGCGGCCATCGACGAGAAGCTCAAGGAGCTTGAGGGAGAGGCTGCACCTAGGCAGAGTCGTATAGAGGCTCTCTTCAGCGAGCTAAAGGGCTTTGAAGAGAAGTACCGCGTAAAAGTGGAGCTTGAGAAAGACCATAACCGCATAAAGATAAGCTATGGCGACAAGCTGAACGCCACCGTCACCTTTGACGAGGCTACCTCAACATACAGACTAGCCTACAAGATCGAAGACGAGACGACATTTGAGACTATAAGCGAGCTCAAGTCCATGCTCAGACGGTTGCTAGAGCTTGTTATAGGGAAACGAGGCTAGCCCTGGCCACGCCTCCTTTTTACCGTAAACAAGGCTGCGAGGACACGCCGCACCTCCCGGAGCCTCCCGCTGAGCCAGAGAGATAGGAACTCCTCCCCCACTATACTCAGCGCTGAAGCTCCCATCGCTTGGCTTAAGGCGAGCAATATGTTGGCTAGCTTCGTCTCTGTCTGCAGGCCACGCGTATACCTATCGTAGGCCTCGAGGAGTCCGCGGCTAATCTTGGCACCATTCTCTTCTATTGCGTAGGCAAGGGCAGCAGCCGACTCTATAGCAGGCCTTATGCCTTCGCCTCCCAGACTCTGTATAAAGCCAGCAGATTCACCAACACGAAGAGAGTAACCATCTGAGAGAATTATGCGCGGATATAGCGTGACTATAGAGTAGGCTTTTTCTAGGAAGTTCCATAGACCTAGCCTCCGGAGCATACCATACACCAGAGGCCGCGGATCACCCACACCTATGAAGCCTCCACCCACATTAGCCAAGTCTCCATGACCGAATACCCATGCTATACCAAAGGGTTCCCTCGATATGATTATGACGGCTTTCTCGACATAGTCACGGCTATGTACATACCCTCTCCACACCGTTACTTTCAGCCCAAGACTTGAGAAGGGCCCTCTGGCGTCAACAACAAGACCGGCCTCAATATCCGTTAACTTTCTAACAGTCCGTATCTCTAGGCTAAGTCCTTCTCGGAGCTCATTAACCCATTCGGTTTTGTCTATACTAACCCATATCGGCTTACTGAACTCTACCTCTCTCAGAGTTCTACCACGTTCATCAATGAATTCAAAGAAACGTATCTTATCGACAACGTCGGGGACTGGAAGCCGCAGAGAGGCAACCATGTCCAATGCTGCAGCCGGAATGACTTCACCGCAAGGCTTCCTGTACCTACGGAACATGTCATAGAGTACTACCCTGTAACCGCTAGGTTCTAGCAGCCTCGCCAGGACGCTTCCCGCAACGCCTGCACCCACCACAGCAACGTCCGCCGACTCCACGCTACATCGCCGCCTTCGAGGAGATAGACCAGAGTCACTCCTAGGGAACAATGCCTGGAGCCGCCACGAGAGATGTGGCTCCAAAAACTGCTCCGGAGACCTCTCATTTACCTCCACGCGCTTTGCCGCCGTAGACCCTCTACCGCCTTCACACCATAAGCGTGAGATCAAGGAAGTCCATAGGTAGGGGCCTACCCTTCGCCTTTAGCTCATCATACTTCTTTGACAGCCACTCTATGAACACCGGGCAGCCGTCGAACTTGCCGTCACGCTCACAGCGCTCACCAAGTTTGAGGAAACACTTGCCTGTACGCTTGTCGTAGTAGGGACACATCTTGTGGTACTGCTTCGCACTCCTTATCATCCTGGCTATCCATCTCTTCTTAGGGTCCTTCTTCTCCTTCTCCTCCTGCTGCTTAAGAAGCCTATCAAGCTCCTCGTTAGATATCTTTGAGCCGGGCATCCCTATACACCCCCTCACGACGTAGACCTTAGGGGACGGGGGGTCAGGAGCCTCTCTACACCCACCACTCGATCAAGGGGCGAGCACTAACCCCCTAGGGAAAAGATCTCCTAGCTCCGCACACATACCAGGCGGAGTAGACTCCCTTGCCCCTATTCTACCCATTAGTGCCAGGTGTTCTACCCTGAAACGCTGAGAGGATAATTAGCGCCCCGCTAGCCCGCCCCCTCCTATCCGGCAGCGAGTACCGCGAGAACCCCCGCTAGAGCCACGGCAGCACCTACCCGGAGCGGTCCACGGCTCTCCTCGAGCAACGCGTTCGGCAGAGTCAGTAAGGCGATAAGCCGCAACGCCGGCCATCGGCTAAGGAACAGTAGGAACAGGTTTACCACATACGGCGCATAGAGTATGATTGCTATGCGTATCTGCGAATGACCGCCACACGTCACGCTAAGTCCCGGTGAAGCGACCAGGCCGTCAGTGCTTCTCTTTAAGGACGCGGAGCAGCCGGCCAGCATCGATGCCGCATAGTGGGCTGCCTCGTGGAGGATGAGGTATAGCAGAGCGGCCAACACTGTATGTGTTGCAGCGTTAAACGCTGCTGCTAGGTTCACTCATCCCCCACCGTGTCTACTGAGATTAGGACAGCGCCAAGCGGGGTAACACTCGTATAAACGCTGGATGCCGACACTTTTGCCCAACACTATCGGTATCGCCGTTTAGCTAATGTGCGAATGTAAGCCTTGAGCAAGGCAGTGTCTACCGAAAAGAGGGGTAGCCGGGAAACCCGAGAGTCTCATAGATGGGGACACAACGTCGCTATAACCGCGGGGTCTTGGAAAAAGAGGTATCCATCATGACGGTGGTATTGAGTTACTTTATCCCTACACAGCTATGTGTAGAGGGCGTAGTACCTGCCCTCGTTGTCGCCCTCGACCATTCCTTCCTCCATAAGCTTGTTTAGCGCATATCTTATCTTGTCCTCGCTTGCAAGCCCCGAGAGCTTCTCGTGAAGCTCCCTGACCGTCATGGGTCTTTCAGCGAGAAGATTGAGGATAATTTCACGCAACTGATCCTCATTGGGAGCCACGACCACAACTACGTCATCATCCTCGTAGAGCTTCTTTAAGACTATGTTCTTATCATAGACATATACGTCTTCTACACGCTGCTTACCCTGCTCCAGGGACATGACCCGTATCCACCCCACACGCTCTCCATCTCCCAGCGTTATTTACCCCCCGCCCTTATAAAGGGATTAATCATAGCCTATAGGCTTAAACCTCCACATGCCCACGTCTCCACGTTTAAGACACACCACGCTACAAGGGCCATGTCACAGGTATTACGGAGAGGCAAAGCTTGCTGACACTAGGCAGAGGCTAGAATAGAGAGAACACGTTGGGGGCACAAAGGCATTGCAGAGCGAGGCGCGTCTCCAACAACTCCGCCTATGCGCAATAATAGAGAGCTCAATCGACAAAACTAGCGAGTACATAGCCCGCTACGAGAGGCTCGTTACATCGACCGGGCTAAAGCGAGCGAAGGACGTCCTTGATAAGCTGAGCTACGTAAACGAGCTCTTCAATATGGTATATCGCCTGCTCTGCACCGAGGCCTCAATGAGCTCAATAGATCGGGCACTCAACATGCTTCGCGAGAGCTATACGCGCGTAATGATACTTGACCCTCCGCTTCCTGGGGCGGTGAAGCAAATGTACTACGAGATACTTGTATCCGTAATGAAGCTATCCGAGACGGTTTAGCACTCTTCGGGACAAACTGTGGGGGTCAGCGGCCTAAAGCCTCGTCACCGATAGGGGCCGAGCTCAGCAGAGGCCTTACAGGAGCTCCTCATCCCCCGGAGGAGCCCATTCAAGGCCCCTTTAAGACTCATATGGATATGGGGCGTCAACGTAACCATCTGTAAAGGCCTAAAAGCATTGGCGCATTCTTTACCCTATGTTTTTGCCAGGTTATCCTTGGGTTATCTTTGGCGTCTTTTCTTCTCTGGCGTTTGGCGTCCCCGTTTTTGCCCAACGGCGTCTAACCCCTTATAGCGCTGGGTGGGCCAGCGCTTAGCTTCCCGGCGCCACGGTGACCCGGCTATGAGGCTGCTTGAAGCTGTAAGGACAGGGCTGAGGGCTGCCAGAGTGCCGGGCTCCGTTGCTGCCAAAGTGATGGCCGAGATAGAGGAGGCCCTCGCGAGGTACGCTATAGTCGACGAGCGAGAGCTTTTCAAGCTTCCTGAATGGAACCTCTGGCTCATTGTGGTGAAGTCTATTCTCTCGCCCGCCACACGCATGTTGAGGCGAGAAGGCTTCTGCCACGCGAACAATATGTTGATATCAAGTATAATGGTACTAGACGAGCGAATAGCCAAACTCGTCCGTGAATGGGTACGTGCACGATGCGAAGCCGGTCTAGATCCCTGTTGTAGAAACCCACCATGTTGCAACATAGTCGTTTGAGCGAGCAGCCCTAGGCGCGCCAAGAGGGGATGAGATGAAGCTGCCACATGACTGTATAAACTTCTTACGCGAGTTTACACGTAGGCTAATCAACATCTCATCTACATGGGAAGCCATCGAGCTGCTGGCCGAGAAGGAGTCGCCCGAGGAGTGGCTAGACGAGCTAATAGTGACGTTAGCGGCACTGTCGCTCCACGAGATAGGCTACAGCGCTAAGGAGATAGCAGAGCTCCTACAGCTTGATAGAACTCACGTTGAGAACATCCTTGCCGGTGCCACGCCCTTCGCAAGGCTTGCAGCTAGACAATTCCCCCAAGACAGCGCCTGGGGCCTACCCTGCCTCGACGCGCTCCGGGCGATGCATGTAAAGGCTAGAGAGCTCGAGGCCGAACTACAGCAACTCCAGGAAAGGCTCGAGGGACGCCGCCCCCAGAAGACCTAGGGAACGGGGTGCCCACCTGTCTACGAAACTATAGCAAACGTGGGGATGAAAATCATGCCATGCCCTTGGTACCGTAACGGCATGTGCACATCCCCTAAGCTGAGACAGCCGTCGCGTAGCGTAGTCTCTCCCCAGAGATGCATGGGGAGTGAAGCCGAGTACAAGTCCTGCAGGCTCTATGTTGACCCGCCTCAGGAGAGGCGGGGTCAGCGAAGCATACTGGAACAGCCGAAGCCCGCGATAGTCCAACAGCTTAGACCCTACACACCTATACACCTCTTACCAACCAAGCCTAGCTCGAAGTGTCCCTTTATCAAAGTCTACAGCTATAGTGGAGGCTACCTCGCCCTGTGCACCGTGCTTAACCGACTGTTGACTAAAAGCGAGGTAGAGCTT
>JAMOSW010000065.1 GCA_027062725.1 Pyrodictiaceae archaeon
GGGGCTTCTCCTCCACGCTCATCGTGCCCGCAAGCAGGACAGCTACAAGATGGCGTACAGTGAGAAGACTCTACTATCGGATACTGCAGATCGGCAGGCACCTGGGCTACGACTATATCATTGTTGACCTCAAGCCTGGCCTGGACGCACTCACTGAGGGCCTCCTACTCTACATTCGCTTCCTCGTCCTCTTCTCTAGGGCCGATGAGCTTAGCGTAGTGAGAGTCCAGAAGACTATCCTCTCCTCCTCGCTGGGGCCCTGCATGTTCATGCCTCCGGGACACGGCGTGAGAGCCCTTGCACCCGCCGGCGAGGAGCTAGCAAGAAAGGCTGCGTCAAAGAGCAAGGATAGAGAGGGTGTAGAGAGCGCCGCAGGCGGTGTCCCTCTCCCTGTCAGCTGCCTCGATTACCTAAGACTGGCGCACGACCTCAACATCGCGGAGAAGAAGTATGGCTTCACCGTCTACACCTTCATCCCGCTCCCCGAAGGGACCGGGGAGAAGGAGTATCGGGAGACACTCTACAGCGTCGGCGTACTGCATGAGCAGATGAGGGGCTTCTTCTACAACTATCTCCCGGAGCTCTTCGCGGCCGTAGGCGTGGAGCCCAAGCTGCTGAAACCTAGGGAGGACCCCATAAGGTACGCTTGGAGAAACCGGGATAAGCTTAGCAGGGTCTTCGGCAATCTCCGAGAATGCCGGGAGGGCCGGCCCCGGACAGAGGGACATGGCGGCTTGTCGAGGCTCTGCGCGGTGCTGAAAGTATGGCGAGAGATGCAGAGGAGAGGCCTCCTAAAGGAAGAGGAGTAGCACCGCTCGGCGAAACAGCCTATGGAGCTGTTTTTATCTCTAGGGCTGGTCCGTGTGTCTTGGTTGCTGGGGCCGGGGATAGTAGGGGCATTTCACGGCCTCTACTAGCTTGCTGTGGTTTCTTATCGTGGCTGCCGCTATCTGGTAGTCGAGGTAGATGTTTGTGGCTAGGGCTGCGGGGTCGTCGCTGCCTATGCAGGTGGGTAGTTTCTCGACGAGCCTGTGGATTGGGTGGCTGCTGGGCTCGCCGGTGTGGCGTATGGCCACGTTGGAGGAGGGGCAGGACTCTACAACGATACCGGTCTTGGCCAGGTCGTCTATCAACGCCTCCTGGAGGTCTCTTACGAGGTCTTGGAGGCCGTGGATGTGGGATAGCTCCTGAAGGGGGTGGACCCGCCTAGCCCCGGCATGGGCCACGTGGTGGCTGTAGAGGTAGAAGAGGGTGGTTAGGTGGGTTGATTTTCCGCTTCCTCTGCCGCCGGCTATGTAGAGCGTGTTGACCATGTAGGGCAGTGTGCCGTGTAGCAGTTCTACGTAGATTTCTGGCTCGTCCTTGGCGCCGGATAGGTATTGGAGTATACGGGGGCCTCCTCGAGGTATCTGTCGAGGTATTCTATGATTTGGCGCCATGCTTTGAGCTTGGCGGGATCTATTGGGAGGGGCCCTATGTGGGCGTGGATGCGTCCCTGTCGCTGCGGCATTGGGGTTCTGGCACCCTGGTTGCGCTGTCTATGCCGATTGTGTTGGAATAAAAGTGGATTGTCTGGGGTGTCTCGTTGCTAGCGCTGGCTGTCGGCTTGGCTGTTCTCGGTGT
>JAMOSW010000066.1 GCA_027062725.1 Pyrodictiaceae archaeon
AGGGCCGGGCAAAAAGTCGAGCTGACTTTCGACCTTACGGCACCGTCCAAGCCGGGGTACTACACCGGAACCGTGACGCTGAGCGCCTACTACTGAGCCGGGGTGCGGAGCCGTGCACCCCGGCACACAAGGAGGTGATGCCCTGTGGAAGTTGAAGCCGTACCCGAAAAGCAGATTTATAGGCCGGGTGAAGTCATGACAGTTTGGGCCAAAATTAAGGGCGCACCCGTACCCTTCGACGCAGTCCTTGTGTTGAAGGGCATGGGCTACGAGTGGCGCGCGGGCCCGATAAGGGACCTCCAGCCACCAACCATCGTCCGTTTAGCAGTCCAAGTGCCGGGGTGCACGGTCGTTCCCGGACGCACGGTGACCGGGTATCCAATTGCGTGCAAGGGAACAGTCCCGGGCGGTAAGAGAACGTTTACCCTCGAAGTAAGGGACAAGTACGGGCGCCTACTCGGCACGGCGACGTTCGCAGTGACTATCCTCGGGCCCACCGCCAAACAGGGGGCAACGGCCCAGGCGGAAGCCCAGGAGGGAGGAAACGTTCCCTGGTGGCTAATCGCCGGCGCCATGTTGTTATTGCTTAGTTGAGGGGGTGATGGAGGTGGCGGAGTGGCACGTTGTTGATACTAAAACCTTTGGGGTGAACGTTGGCCAGGCCGGCCCCGAACCGACCCCCCAGCCGTGCCCCAAAGAGATACTCAACGTACCGACCTCGGCACCTCCGGGGCAGAAGGTGCCGGTTATCGTCGGCGTGCCGGACTGGGCCATTTGGAAGAGTTTCCCGGTGACCATTGAGGTTTGGTACGCTAAGGGAACGGGGTCGGACGCTTACATCACGGCGAGCAACAAGAAGGGGACAAAGCTCGGCGCCGTTAAGCTAAACAAGTGCCAAATCGCGACCGTTGGCTACATAACGATGCCGGAGGAAGGCGTTACCATCGTTGCTTTCGCCAGCCCTGCCGACGTGCCGAGCGGGACATTAATAGCCAGCGCAAAGGTCAAGGCAGGCGAGTACCAGCTACCAAAGGTTGACGTGAGCATAAATGCGCCGAGCTCTGTCAAGGCGGGTGGAACCCTGACCGTCACTGTGAACGCCCGCGTGCTGAATGACTACAACACCCACAAGTTCCTCGCCGAGATGGACACGCCGTTTGGAACCGTGAAGTCCGGCCCGGTGACGACAAAGGGCGCCTATGGAGCTCGCTTTAACCTGCCCATCCAAATACCAAAGGACGCAAAGGGGACGATGCAGGCAGTCGTGAAAGTTTATGTCGATGACCAGCTCGCCTACCAGAATACAATAACTGTCGAGATAAAGCCGGCAGAGGGGCCCGGGCCGGGGCCCGGCCCCGGGGTCAACACGACGGAGGAAAAAAATAGTTTAGCCGGCCTCGCGCTCCTTGGGGCCGGGTTGGTGACGGCCTACGCCCTCGCGAAGGCCACCCACAAGAAATAACCGGGGTGACAGGAGATGAGCTACAAGGACAGGATGAGCTACGTCGAGGCGGTCGGGCTGACGCCGGTTGACCCATCAAAGCCGATGGACAAGCTGACCTACGCGCTCTGGGTGCTCCTCGCACGGGGAGCGTGGCAG
>JAMOSW010000067.1 GCA_027062725.1 Pyrodictiaceae archaeon
GTAGAGGCGACGTAGCGCTGCAGCCGCAAGCAGCGCCGGGTAGGCCACGTCATCCTTACTGTCCCCGCTCTTCTTCCTCGTCCTGGCTGCCGGCGGGAGCACGGCAGTAGCGTCGTCGCCGCCGCTGTAGAGGAAGAGGCCGCCCAGGGCCTCCACCACGGCGCGGTCGAGCTGCGCCTGCACAGCCAGAGCACGGCTCACCGCCTGGTGGTAGCTTGGCGTCACCAGCAGCGTCTTCCCGAGGCCTGCAGCCCCGCTGCCACACCACTTGGGCTTCTCTTCCTTCTTCTTCAAGACGCTGGCTTCGTAGACGTCTACGGCCGCACGGTAGAACCTTGCCAGCGTCTCCCTCGCCTCCTCGGGCTGGAGCCCCGCCCCCTCCGCTACGACGCGGGCGTACTCCTCGGGCCCCAGGCCGAGCCTGCCGGATAACACGCCCCTACCCATGCTGTCTCCGTCGCTCACCACGAGCGCGTAGACGCGGCGCCCCTCCAGCCCCCTGGCGATGCCGTGTAGCCTCCTAGCTATCTCCCGGAGCTGCTCCGCCGCCACACCTGCGAGGCCCTTGGCGCGCCTCTCGAGGAGCCGGGGGAACGCCGCGTCGTGGGCGGCTTCGAGCACCAGGGCCTCGGCTATGCCGAGCAGCTTGTCGGCGGCCTCTGTGGGGTCGCCGCTGCCGGGGAGGCCGGCCGGGAGCCTCTTCGCTATCTCATCTACTAGTCTCTGCCTTTCTTCTCGGCCAAGTAGCGGCTCTATGAAGCGGTTGGGCGCGGCTACGCCAAGGCTCCAGGCCAGGAGGAGTCCCTCGGGGTACGCCAGGGCCAGCTTCTTGGCCTCATCCGCCAGCCTGTCCAGGTTGAGCCTGGTACGGGAGGTGTAGGCGTCGACCGTGGCCCTGCCAAGCCTCTCGTAGACCTCCGGCGGCATCTCAAGGCCGACGAGCCTTTCAGCCAGGTTATCGTATCGGAGCATGTCGCGGAGCATCCTCTTCGAGAGGCAGTAGGGGCAGAGCCTCTCGCCGTGGATGTTCCCTGCGAGCCTGGCGACGGGCTCTGGGGGCCGACCCGGCCCCAAGGCGTTGCCGGCGGCGAGGATGTCCCTTAGCTCCTCGCCGTCGACGATGGCGGCGCCGGCTCCGCAGACGTGGCAGTTGTAGAACAGCCTTACGCCCGACTCGACGCCCGGAGCCCTGCCGCTGCACTACAAGACCACAGCTCGTCGTCATGGAGTACCTGGTAGAGGTAGAGCCCCGCGAGGCTCTCGGCGTTAAGGCCGCCAAGCCTCTCGGCGAGCTCCTTGGCCATGCTCCTGGCCTGCACCAGTGCTTCTTCGACGTCCCTCTCTTCGATGTAGAGGGGGAGCGGCGGCTCTAGACCCCGTATGAGGCTGGCCAGCTTGCTGGCCCGCTGCTTGGCGGCGCTGAGGCCGTGTCCCGAGGCAAGGTAGAGGCCCGTGAATATCCCGGAGGGGGCCCTGCCTGCTCTAGCCTGCGGTGTAGCGCCTCGGGGCAGTCTTCGCGCCTCTCCTCGCACGCGGCGATCACGTCTAGGGACCACTCCATGGCTTCGCGGATGTAGTTGGCGAGGCTCTCCGTGATCTTGCTCCACGCCTCCCAGTAGGCCTCCTCAGCGGCTTCTCGGAGCACGCGGCAAGCCCTGGCGGGTAGAGCCAGCCTCACCGTGGTCGGCACTGTGGGGTCGATGGGCCAGCCGTGGGGGAGGCCCAGCAGCCTGGCCAGCGCCATGCAGCGGCTCTCTCCCGTGCCGCGGCAGCCGAGCCGAGAAAGCAGCCTAGCAGCGTAGAACGGGTGCAGCCTCGCGGGCGGCTGTATCAACACATCCGGCCCGAGGGCCTCCACGAGGGGCTCCACGGTCTTCCACGCTAGGAGCGAGGCAAGCCAGGAGGCGGCCCATATGTCGCGGAGCCTCCTGGCCTCAGAGATCCAGGCCTGCACCGACTTCAAGTCAACTATCGCCAGGCAGCCCCTGGGCCCACTACCCTCGAGCAACCAGTTTGACGCCATGGCCGAGGCCGCGATGTGGTCAAATACCGTGTGGTGGGGCACACGCGTGTCCGCCACCGGCACGTAGCCGACGCCAACGACGCGGTACCAGAGGGGCTCCAGGAGGCTGTAGGCAAGGCTGTAGAGCAGCACCGGCGGCGAAGCACTCCTCTTGTCGCTTTTCTCCAGGAGCAGCGCCAGAGTAGAGACGAGAACCGCGATATAGTCGGCAACCTTCTCCACGGAGAGCTTCGGGGCCTGCTCTGCCCTCATGAGGGGGTTGAAGGGGTTGACATAGACCGGCCTCGATGCCTGCACCTTGTCGTCGCCGCCCTCTCCGCCATAGACCATCGCTAGGTACGCCCTATCCATCGACGAGGCCAGCCTGTCGGCCTCTTCTACGCGGCTATCCCGGATGAGGGCGTCGGCAGCCCTCTCCGCGACCCCCGCGTAGGCCCCTAGCCCCATGTCGCGCAGCACATCGGTAAGCACGTTGAGGAGCAGGTGTACCTGCCTCTCATGGCTCCTCCTAGCCGCCACGGCGCCCTGCTTCTCCCTGAGCCAGCGCTCAGCGGCTCTGCGTATCGCCTCAGCAAGCTTCTTAATCGCGTCGGCATTGGCTAGTTCTTTGAGGGCATCTTCTCCGAAGAGACTCTCTAGGTTGCTGTGCAGCCTCTCATCGCTCAGCCTAGCTAGCCTCTCCGCTATGCAAACGTCGAGTTTCCCACTACACCCCTCGAGACGGTAGGGGCCGAGGTTTCCGCCCCAGGGCTTCCACGGCGGGTCGTGGAGCAACACGGCCAGCTTGAAGGCCGCCTCCCCCGTATCCAGGGGCTTGACGCAGCTGGCGCCAGCGCATCCGGCCAAGGCCGCGCACCCTCCAAACAGCATGAACAGCCTTTAGACGCGTCCACTCCTAGAGGCAAGCATGGTGGAGAGAAAAGGCGGGGAAGGCCGTGGCCTATGGGCGGCGTGAACGGCGCTGCTGTCTGCGCGGCCCGCGTCCATGGCTGTAGCGGCGCTGCGGCCTCGACTGGCGCTGCCCGGCCTGTTTCTTGGCCCGCTGCTCCTCCTGTATGGGTGGCTCGTAGCTGTACCCCACGATGCTGAACTTGAGGTCCCCGGTGTATGGCTCGAACACGTTGTAGCCCTTAGTGGAGCGCGCGGCTATCCCGGAGCTCAGGGCAGCATTGAGGAGCACGAAGACTACCGCCGCTATCTTCTCCTCAGGTTTCGCGCCCCTCTCTAGGACGGTTTTTATCGCGCCGCAGATGGGCTCATAGTCCTTCATGGCTCTGCAGTCTTCCCGGGATGCTGCCTCTCTTAGCGCCTGAAGCGCCCTGGCCGCGCGGGCGGGGTGCACCGCGTAGACGAAGGCGTAGACAAGGCCCTCCTCTATGCCCAGGTGGGGCACCGGCTGGGGTATAGCGAAGAGCTCGTTGGGCACCGGCTTGCCGTCACGGCTGTAGTGGGGGGTGAGTACCAGGCCCCGGTAGACGCTGCAGGGCTCGCGTGAGCAGCCCACGGGGAGCGCGTCCTCAAACACCACAGCCGAGGCGGCGCCCCCGACGCCGGCCGAGCCGAAGAGCGCAGAGGCCACATCCTCGCCGAGGAGGTGCTCGGCGAGTGCCCGGACGGCGCCCTTGACGCCACTGCCGGGGTAGTAGGGGAGCCCGAGCAGGGGGTGGACAGTGAGGCCTACCTCGAAGACGGGCTTCAGGATGCCGCCTCCTGCACCCACGAGGCCCGGCGCTGTGAGCCGGTAGTAGAGCCTCGCCGCCAGGTAGCCTGCCTCCCGGTACCCCCGCGCGGCCTCCTCCACAGCCTCCCTAGCCATCCGCAGCGCGCGCCCAAGCCACTGCCTCGCCTCATGGCCGTAACTGAGGGCCCCCAATGCTTTGTCCTTCCACACCCTGCTTTTAGCACCTGGGCTAGCTAGCAGGGTGTCAACGAAGCGCTTGACGGCGTCAAGGTCGGGCCTCCTAGCCCCAGCCACGGCCAATCACCCCCACCGAGTCCCGCCCATCCTCCGCCCACCGCGGCGCCCCATGGGCCTAGGGGGCCCCCGATGGGCTGCGCGTTCCCGGCTACAGTTGCGGAGCACTTCCACAACCCACTTGATCGCCGTCTCGACGGCCTCGCGGTAGCAGCCGCTGCCGCTGCACGGCTTGGGGCTCTGCTCGCCTGGGTGGTGGATGCCGGCGGGGTCGCCTCCGCAGCCACAATCCTCGACATTCTCCTCAGGCGGGGGCACCATGTCCTGCCCGGTGAACGCCAGGGCTACTTCGACCACGTGGGTGTTGCAGCAGGGCGGCAGCTTCCCCGTTCTCCCCGCGTGGCCACCCAGGTGAATCAAGTGCAGCTCCGTGTCCGCGGGCTTGGGAGCCTCCTTATCGAGGCCAAGGTTGAGCCCATAGCTGGGGAGAGGCAGCACGGCGACCAGGTCCCGGCCCCCAGGCAGCGGGAACAGCATCACCATGGACTGGTGACGTACATCCTTAGCCTTCGGCGTAACTAGGACACTCTCTCTACGATCATCCACCGCCACACGAGTCTCTATGCGTACGTCATCGTCGCCCATTTCCAGGACCCTAGACTCACGGGCTCTACCCGTGCAGCGCTCGTCGAGGAAACAATCATTCCCAGATACACCATACTTCCTAGCTAAATTGTCGTCAACGACGATGTAGCCGTAGAGGCCTTTAGGCTGCGTTTTGTCGCCACGTTCGTTGCACTTGCATTTGACCTCAGACTTCCTGGGGAGCCCGAGCGGCCACGTGTGGAACGCCAGGCCACTACCACGGTCAGCGCCGACGCTCTTTTTCCAGCTCTGCTTCAGCACCGCGCGACCTATTGCCCGTATCGGGTCCTCATTGCAGCCGACGCGAATCACCCTCAGCCCGCTAATAGCGTCAACCAGTCTGGGTACTGTGTCCCAGTCGCTGGGCTTCTTCCTGGCTAGCCCGGTGGCCTGCTCGGCGAGGCCAAGTAGGCCCTCCAGGACTCGCCGCAGATGCACCTCAGCGTTGCCAGGGTCGCGTTCCCCTGCGAGGCTACGGAGGCTGCGCAACACATCCCCGTAGAGCCGCCATGCCTCATCACTGCATAGCTTTGTTGCGGTGAACATCTCGGGTGCTAGGCGGCCGAAGCCCCTCGTCACAGCCTTACCCAGGCCAATGATGAGGGGGGTGGCTGCGGCGAGGGCCGCGTAGAGACAGGGCACCGCCTCCAGCCTGTCCCGGTCCTCGGGCGCGGCTTTCTCGAGGAGCATGCGCCAGCGGGGCGACACGTGGACCTCAAGCCGGAGACGCGCAGAGCCAGTAGCCCATGCATCCAGTAGAACACGCTCGAGACGGTGAGGATCACTACCATCGCGCTTAGGCTCCTTGCCCATGTAGAGTAGGTTGAGACGCGCTGGCCTCTCGGACCTTGGTTTATCTGCGTAGCCTTCCGCTACGCTGCTATAGTCTGTGCCTTTCTGTTGGTCTATCTCGAGCCTGGCTGTGAGCGTGAAGGGGGAGGCGAGCTGGGTTGAGGCTAGGGTGCCGAACATGAGCTCCACAAGGCCCAGCCTGCCGATGCCGTCGAGCCTCACCGCGCCGCAGCCCTTCTCGATGCTGATGTAGTTGCCTCCGCAGCCCTGGAGGGAGGCAAGGGCGACGCGGGCGAGCCAGCGGGCCCTGCCTCGGAGGGCCTGCGCGGCAAGCCCCGGGGAGACGGCTATCGCCTCACAGTCTGGGTCGAGGCAGCGGAACTGGCGGGCCCGGTAGTCGCCCAGCATTAGCGGCGTGTAGTTGCGGTACTCGCCGCGGAGCAGTGGCTTGGGCCGCAGAGCCTCCTCCTTCTCCCCTAGGAGGCCCAGTAGATCCCCGAAGCCGAGCACCTCGTTGGACGCTGCCAAGGCTTACCCGCCCCGCTTAGAGCCCTCCTCCCTTCCCTCGCCGCTGCTGTCTCGGAGGAGGGCCTCGGCGAGCTTCTTGACCTCGACGAGGAACTCAAGGAGCCTCCTCTCCGCCACTAGCTCTCTCTCGGTGCCGCGGAGGCTGAGCAGGCCCTGAGCCAGCGCCGCCACCGTGTCGCTGGAGCCCGTGACACCGCCCAGGTAACCCATGTCCTCGAGGGCCCGGGTAGCGAGGGCT
>JAMOSW010000068.1 GCA_027062725.1 Pyrodictiaceae archaeon
AGCCCCTCAAGCCCACAGCCGAGCTGGAGGAGCTGGCAGCCCGCGCAGCCGACGCCGTAGGAGGCTACTTCGTCTCAATAGACATCTTCGACACAAGGGAAGGCCTACTAGTCAACGAGGTAAACGGCGTCCCAGAGTTTAAGGGCTTCATAAGAGCCACCGGCATCGACCCGGCACAGGCACTGAGCAAAGCCCTCCACGAGACAATACATCGCTAACCCTCTCCACAGAGCAGGCCAGTCAGCCGCTCAGCTACCGCCTTGACAAGCTCCCTGCCCCTCTCAGACCTGGCGACAATACTGTATACATAGTCAGCATCTCTCTTGACGCGCTTCCTCTCCCTCACCGTGAAGCCCCTGCCACGGATAGCAACTAGAACATCCTCAACACGTGGATCGTTCACGACGGCCGCGACGCGTACACTGCAGCGAAGCCACGGGACCTCAACAACGCCTCCGCAAATCTTGATGGCTGCGCCGCCGCCACTCCACGCCACCAAGCCGTGTCTACATATTCTCTCGACGTATCTTCGCGAAGGCACGCTCCTTCTCGTAGTCCACGACCAGCAACAGGCTGTAGCCGTGTCTACATGCTCGCCTAACAGCCTCGGCGATTACTCTCTCGCGGCCACCCTTCCTCGGCTTATGGTCTATGTCCTTCTCTGTAATCTCTATGTGGCATCTCCTGTTAAGCCTAGCGAGTTGCTGGCTGAAGAGCCTGCACAGAGCGACCTCTGCGTGGCACTCTGCTGCGGCCCTAACCTTTACCCTGCTCCTCCTCGGCAAACCTCTCCACCACCTCGCTGGGGCTCATAACCATGAGGTCGCCCACGGTGACCAGGCTCTCTGCGAGCCTCTCAAGGCTCAGCTTGTGCAGCCTCGTGTAGCCCTCAACGCTTCTCACGTAGAGCAGGGCGAGGCCCTCCTCCGGCACGGCATCGAGAAGCCGGGACACGAGCATCGGGTTATGGGTTGTCATAACCACATATACACCAGACTCTACGGCATCGCCTATAGCGTCTGCGAGCAGGTCAAAGCTATACGGGAAGGCCCTGGCCTCGGGCTCCTCGAGAAGCAGCACTATCCCCTGCCTCGCCGCGCGGGCTAGCCTGGAGGCGGTCGCTACTGCCGTATAGTAGTAGAGCACGCGGAGCAGGGTATCCGATAGGACACGCGGAGGAACCTCCAGATCATAGTTGAAGAAGACAAGCTCAGGCTTACGAGTCAATACGCGGGCCTCGAGGGGAGTCTCCAGCTCTTCCCTCAGCCACTCATTGAACCTCCTAAGAACATACGGCGCTCTAGACAGCACACGCGGCAGGTTAATACCCGTCTCATAGAGCAAGGTGCCCACGCCACAATCCTTACACTCCAGCATGTCCTCGAACTGTGTATTGAGACCATACCTCTCAAAGGAGTATAGGAGAGCTACAGGCGCTTTCCCCAACACTTCCCTAACGCTCTGCCCCCTAGGCAAAGGGCTACTGCCGAAGAAGTTGACCGGACATGAGGCGGCTGTGCCAGGCTCATACTCGGCCACGATCCCTGTTTTCCTGCCCGACCAGCTAACCTCGAGTGAGACGTCGAGCCTCCTCATCGACGCCTTCGATGGCTGAAGCCTAGCCGTGACGGTGGCCGCATCCGCCGCTACCGGCTTAACCTCAACGACGGCTGGCTTCCTATAGTCCAGCCAGGGGTACAGCTGGAAAACATCCTCAAACCTGAGGAGAGAGCCTATCTCCGGCTCGCGGCGCCGAGGGCCAGGTACGCCACAAACGGAAGCATCCTCAAGCACAGCATGCATGAGGTACATCCGTCCTACGAGGCCTGCGGCAGCAACCGCCTCCAGGAGGTTGCTCTTACCGCTCCCCGGCGGACCAATAAGCACAGTTAATGGTCTCAGCTCAAAGCTGAGGCTCTCTATAGTCTTGAAGCCAATCACTGTGATACGCAGCGCTCTACCGTCACTCATTTCGAGTTAACCCCCGGAACCCCGTCACGATTGGCACACTCACAGGAAATACCGTTAACTCCTCCTTTCATCAAGGCCCGGGATACATGAACAGAACGGAGCCTAACCATAGCGTACTCCCGGGAAACTAGACTGAAAAGAGGGAGTAGGCCCTTACTGCACGGTCGGGCCCGGCTATCTCCACGGCCAAGGCCTGGGCTACTTTACTGGGCCAGGTAGCGGGCTGCTACCGCCACCGTGGCTAGGAGCAGGTGGTGCCGCAACCTATCACCACTGTTCTCTCCCACGGGCATGTCTTGGCGTTTCCCTCTTCATCGTGTGAGGGTCTTTCCGCGCCGCGTGGTCGAGGTAGAGCTTGTAGAGGCGGAGCAGGTCCCTCTGGGCCTCCTCGGCGTTCCCGTAGACAAGCACCGCCTCGTCAACGATGGTCTTGGCCAGCACAGGTGGCACCCTGGCGTCGAGCACCACGAGGTCCACGGGCGCGCCCAGCTCGTCCTCGAGGATGGCCTGGAGGCGGCCTACCTCGAGGAGGCTGCGTGGCCGCCGCCCCAGCTTCACCGCGAGGTCCACGTCCCTGCCACAGCCCCTCCTCGCGAGGGAGCCGAAGACAAGCACATAGCGCAGCCCCAGGCGGGGGCCTAGGCGGCGCAGCTTCAACCTAACCTCCTCTAGGCAAGGGTCGCTGCCCGCAGCCTCCTCGAGCCTATGGATGACGATGGGTATCTTCTCCCTGATCTCCCGGAAGGCCTCCATCTCCAGCTCGGTATCTATCTCCGCGTACATGTAGACGAGGATGTTCCGGAACCCGGCGAGGCCCTCGAGGAAGGCGGCCAGGTCCTCCTCCAGGCTAAGGCGCTTAGCGAGCCACGCGGCTAGCCCGCGATAGGTATCGGGCTTCACGCCCTTCTCCTGGGAGGCGAGCACGGCGGCGTAGTCAAGCACGGCCTGCGCTATCAGCTGAGCCAGCCGCTCCACGGCGTATATCCTCTCGGCTCCACACTGGTAGTCGTTGAGCGCATCAACGAACTCCTCGTAGTACATCCGGAGGAGGCCCAGTATCTCCTGGAGCTTAGTCAACGCTAGCCTCCGGACTTCTTTCTCCTCTTCTCGGCTAGGCGGAGGGCCTGGAGCACCATCTCCCTGGCAGCCTTGGGGAGGCTTCTCAGCTTCTCCTCGCCCACCTCGAGGATGCCCAGCTCTATCCTTAGGAGGCAGGCCCTGCAAACGGGGTGGGCGCTGGGCTCGCCGCAGATGGCGCACGTCCCTACCTCGCCCTCCGTGGCGACGCCGGCGCGGCGGAGGATGTCTATCGCCGTGAGGAGGCTCCTTAAGAGCCGATACTTGGTGCCTGGGCGCTGCTCCTCCAGCCTGTTTATCACCCTCCTTATCTCCCAGCGCTCGCCCAGCCTCGCGTAGGGGCACTCCTCGAACCCGTCGTAGAAGCCGTTCAGTATCGCGTAGATGGTGGTCTCCTTCTCGAGGACCTCGTATAGGGGCTTAACCTTGCGGACGAAGCGGGGGTGCAGGGCGGGGCCGGAGACCGGGCCGAGCCTGACCACCTTCTCCCAGTCGTTCCCCAGGATGTTCATCATGTAGGTCTGGACGATGTCGTCCAGGTTGTGGCCCGTCGCCAGCACCGTGGCCCCCATCTCTCTGGCTGCCTTGTTCATGAGGTAGCGGCGGAAGACGCCACAGTAGGTGCAGGGCCGGTATGGGAGCCCCCGCTCCGCGCCCAGGCGGACTATCTCGTCCAGCGTATAGCCCAGCTCGTCCCGGAACTTGACTATCCGGTACTCTACGCCCAGCTCCTCCGCCACCCTCTCGAAGCGCCTAACTGTGTACTCGCGGTACCCCCGTATCCCCTCGTCCACAAGCAGCGCCCGCACCTCCCAGCCGGGCGCCGCCCGCCGCGACAGGTTGACCAGGTAGTGGAGGAGCGTAAGTGAGTCCTTTCCGCCCGACACTGCGACGACGATCCTCTCCCGGCTCCGGAACAGTCTGAACCTGCGTATAGTGGAGCGCACCCTCCTGCTAAAGTACTCCATGAAGTGCCTCTCGCAGTACGCCGCCCCCGTGGCCCGGTTGACGTAGACCGCGGGGGCGCCGCACACGCTGCACCTGGCCAACCCCAGGCTCAGCCCCCCGACACAACCGGGTAGAGCACCAGCTCGTCCCCATCCTCCACGGCCTCGTCCTCGGCCACCACGCGCCCATTCCGCGAGACCACGTACTCGTCGCTGAGCAGCCCCAGCTCCCGCAACACGTCACCAACAGTCATCCCTGGCCGGTGCTCCACAAGCCTCTCCCCGTCCCCCAGTATCCTCACCCGGACAGCCACCACTCCACCACCCCCGTGGCGCACCCTATCGCCGGCTACTCCTCCAGCCCGAGCCTGGCCACCAGCTCCCGGACGCCCAGTGCCTCCGGGTAGCGACGTAGATCTGCGTCCTCAGTAACCAGGCGAAGCCCGTGCCGTCTAGCAGCGTAGAGGTAGGAGGCGTCGTAGAAGCTGAGCCCCTCCTTGACGGCGAGCTCCTCGACCTCTCCTAGGCTCCCCTGCAGCGACAGCACCTCCATCTCGGCAAGCACCTCCTGGAACATCATCGCCGCCGCGGCGGGGTCCCTCACACGGCCCCGACGGTGCTCCTTCCAGATAACGTTCCCCACCTCGTAGAAGGTCAGGTCGAGCACGGCAAGACGGCCAGCGGCTTCGAGGACCCTCTCCCGGAGGAGCAGGACAAGCGGGTACAGTGCCGACGTGTCGAGCAGGTAGCTGGCCAGCACGCCCAGACTACCTCTCCAGCCGCGACTCCCGCACTGACCGCACCCAGTCCTCGACACCCAGCTCCATGCCGCCCAGGGCCTTGTCGATGAGCTGCCTCAGCCTCTCCCTCCTAGCGCGGCGTATTTCCTCCTCAAGCGCCCTCTCCACAACCTCCCGCAGGTTTATCCCAAGCCTCTCAGCCTGCTCCTTCAGCTCCCTCCTAACCCTCACTGACACCACCGCGGTGGACAAGTCCCTGGCGCCACCTCCACGCGCGTAGAGGCGCGCATACCCTGACCCTGTAGACGTGTCACGCTAGAGCCCTCTACATAAGCACCGTGTACAGTCCGGCACGCTCGGTACTGCTTTTCAATAGGCGCCCTAGGGGCTAGTAGGCTTCTGGCCACGCGTGGAGGGGAGCAGCGGGTTGCCTATCAGCGCGCCAGTCGCTGCCGTCGTAGCGGGGCTCCATGTGCCCGAGGAGCCTGTCACCTCTGTGGTCGCGGTCCTCGGCGCTATTCTGGGCGCAGTCCTGTTCCTCCCCATGCTGTCCAAGAGGATAGAGGAGAACCTGGAGCCCTTCTTCCTCGCCATGGGTATAGTGGGGGTTGTGACGCTCTACGCAACGGGGCTGCTTAGCCCGGAGGGACTGCGGGAGCTTGCCCTCAAGGCGCTCGAGACGCCACTCTTCATCCATGGGGTGCCGATAGGTATAACGCAGGTGGTGCTGATAGCCGGCTACATCTTCTACAGGTACCATGAGAGGATAACGGGCGGCATAAGGGGCCTCATGGAGCGGCTGGGGCTGCCAGCCTTCATATTCGTCATAGTGCTCATCCTCGGCATGACGAGCAGCATAATCTCCGTCATAGTAGCCGCAGTGATATTCGCCGAGGTCATGGCCTCTCTCCCAGTCCCCAGGGCGAAGAAGATAGAGCTCACGGTGATAGCTGCATTCGCCCTAGGCATGGGCGCCGCCCTGACGCCCGTCGGCGAGCCGCTGGCGACGATAGCTGTCGCCAAGCTCCGCGGCCCACCCTACCACGCGGGCCCACTCTTCCTCCTCAAGCACATAGGCCCCTACATAGTCCCCGGCGTCATCGCCCTCTCCGTGCTGGCCGCTCTCCGCGCACGGGGCGCCCGTCTAGAGAAGCCTGCCGCCGAGGCCGCGGCGGAGGAGGAGTACACCGAGACAACCCGTACGGTGGTAATGAGGGCTGTCCGCGTCTTCATCTTCGTGGCCGCGCTGGAGCTGCTAGGCACGAGCTTCACACCCCTTGTCGAGTGGTACTTCGTCAAAATACCCCCACACGTCCTCTACTGGGTCAACATGATATCTGCGGTGGTTGACAACGCGACGCTCACAGCGGCAGAGATAGGCCCACATATGACCCTCGCGCAGATAAAGAGCGCCCTCATAAGCCTCGTCATCTCCGGCGGCATGCTGATACCCGGCAACATACCGAACATCGTTGCAGCCGGGAGGCTCAGGATAACAAGCAAGGAGTGGGCCAGGATAGGCGTACCCCTAGGCATAGCGCTGCTTCTAATATACTACCTCGTACTGATGGCGCAGGGCATACACTGAGAGGCCAAAAGAGCTCATATAGACGATAGAAGTGTTTCTTTTGATTCTCTCAGAGCCTTATTGGTGTTATTTTCACACGCGTAGCCCACACCCCCGGATGAACTATACAAGTTATATAGAGCTCTGACACGTAACAGCGCTACCTATCCGGAGAGTCTTAAAGAAGGCTACACATAGCGAGGACCCGGAAGCAGACGAAGAGGGGTGTACACAAGATGCTAGGCAACATGCGTGGGAACCACAGGTGGCTGGCCCTCGCCGTAGTGCTCTTCGCCGCCAGCCTCGCAGTAGTCAACGCGACGGTATTCGCCTACCGCTACCTACAGGGCAGCGTCGAGGTAGTAGCCTCCACCGGCCTAACTAAGAGCGAGGCTGCGCAACTCGGCGCCGGCTGTACCGGCTTCTACATCTTCGGCGCCAGCAGCGGCAACACGATAATAGACAACGTGTTGCCTTCAGGCGGTACCAACCACGACAACCAGATAAACACTGGCACCAACTGGCTCGGCGTCAAGGTCGACTTCAACGACATACCCGCCAGCTGCAGTTGGAGCAGCGACACTGGCACCGGCACTAACACGCTCTACAGCGGCGCCAAGGTGTACCTCAACGTCTCCCAGGGCACATGGTATGTGAAGGACTTCCTCGCCTTCGGCTACCCTGAGCTGGACACCACAGTCCAGCCCGCCCCGATATACGTCACCATCAAGCCGACCGCTGTGCTCAGCGACCCCAACATAGTGGAGGCCAAGCTAATACTCTACAAGGTCGACAGCAGCGGCAACGTACTAGCATCGAAAGTCATAGACCTAACAAGCTCCACCAGCTCCGCACAGCTAGACCTCAACCCGGGCCAGGCTATACAGCTAGACCTCAAGATAACAGCGACCGGCACAGTGACCGGCGCCAGCTTCGAGGTAGGCTTCTACGCAGCCACGGCAAACGAGGCGCCCAGGTAGCGCGCCAGCGGCCCCGCCCTCTAGCCCCCGGCGTCACCGGGCGGCGCCGAGGACTGGGGCCGCGGCGCTGCCCCCTGCCACGTGTTTTTCTTGTACGCCCCGGTTGGGCCCAGGGGACTTCTCACCCTCCTTGTCTCCGTCTGGCGGCGTGTCCGGCGTGGAGCAGCTACATTGAGGTGCTTCTGGGTAGGGGTGTCTACCGCCCTAGCATGTAGATTAGTGCTGGCTGTGTGGTGGCCCCAGGGTTGCGGTGGAGGCGGGTTGTTGGCTACGTGTCTCTGGGCCTGCTCCTGGTGCTTATGAACGGGAAGATACTGGGGCTGCCAGTTGCGCTTCTCCTTGTCTCCGGCACCTCCATGGTGCCGGCGCTGGAGCCCGGAGACATGGTTGTGGCGGTGTCGCCTGGCCTCGCCGGCGGTATCCATGTGGGCGATATTGTCGTCTACTGTCTGGGCGTGGCTCTCCGGACGGGCTGCGTCATACACCGTGTGGTGGAGCTAAGGCCTGGGCCGGGCGGGCTCCTGGTGGTTACGAAGGGCGACGCGGTCCCCAGGCCCGACCCGCCTGTGCCGGCCTCCCTGGTCGGCTATGTCGTGGTTGCACGTATCCCCCGGGTCGTGGTGCTCCTAGCCGCGCTCGTCGCGGCCCTGTGGCTCTTCCACAGGATCTACATTGGGCTGCCCCGCCGTGTCCATAGCGGCACCGTGTTTGTGGAGCCGGGTATCCCGGCGCTGCTCATGGTTGCAGCCTATGTTGCCTTCAATATGCTCTATGTTGGGCTTAGCTATGTAGACGTCACGATGTTCAACGTGGCGCTGCCAAGCGTCGGCGAGAACGTGACGGTCAACCTGACTGCCTACACGGCCTGGGTTAACGTGTCCTACACGGCGCCTCTCGCGCCAGCCGGCAAGCCCAGCTGCAGCCTCCGGGGCCACGGCCCGGCCGCCGTCAGCTTCCTGGAGGCTGGGCCAGGCTGGCTCTACTACCGCGTCAGCCTCCCGGAGCGTGCCTTCGCCGAGGAGTGGGCCCGGCTTTCCCGGGAGAAGCCTCCCCTGGCCTCCTACCCGGCGCGCATAGAGGACTTGTTGTTCCTCGACTGCCGCGTCCCATTCAACAAGGCTATGCTGGAGAGCAGCTACCCGGTGCGCCTCTACTGGACCGAGCCCATAGCGAGGCTAGAGGGCCACACGCTCGTGATAGCGAACAACAACCCAGTCCCCATAGCGGTCAATATAACCGTATACCCGCCCCGCGGCTACCCAATACTCCTCCACGAGACGCTGAGGGTAGAGCCCTTCACCGCCCACCGGCTCCTGCTGCCGCCCGGCGACCTGGTGGTGAGGCTAGTCTACCGCTTCGCTGGCCATACGCGCTCGCTCACGCTGCGGGCAGCGCCCGGGTAGAGAATGAAGCCCCTCCTCCCCCGGTGCTGGAGGCTCGGAAGCGATGAGCGCGACGCAGCAGCCATGGGTGGACGAGGCGGCGCTCGCCTCCGTCGTGAGGTTCTACTGGCTCACTAGGCGACAGCGCCTAGCCCTTACAGCGGTGGCCGCACTAGTCTTGTTCATGTCCGCGTCTGTCCTTCTCGCCTCGACGGCGCCCCTCTACAGCTACACGGGGGGCTACATTGAGGGCGAGATATCCTTCACCTGGTACCGGCTTAGCATCCTCGGCCAGCCCGTCTCGGTGCCCGTCCTCGACTCCGTAGTCCACCTATCGTTCGTGCTCATACTTGGCCCGCTGCTCGCCTCCGCCCTCACCCTGCCCTCCGCCTACTACAGCCTCCGAGGCCCAAGAGTGCCGAGGGCCGTGCTCGAGGCCGCGGTGGCGGGCCTGGTCGTGGCGGGGCTCACGGCCGCCCTCTTCGCGAGCTTCACCCGCCTCGTCCTCGTCGAGGTAGTCCACAACATCCCCCGCGGCGCCACAGAGCCCACCGCCTACGGCCGCCTGGTCTTCGCTGAGAGCCGGGCAGGCTACACGCCGGAGGGCATCTACGCGCTCCGACTCGCCCTCTACTCCGTCCCCGCCAGCCTCGCCCTCGTAGCGGCGGCCGCCCTCCTCCACCTCTACATCCAGCGCTACTACGAGGACATCCTCGACGAGCCGCCGCTACGAGGCCACCACAGCTAGCCTGGGAGGAACGACAGCATTGGTATTAGGGACTCGGTGCAAGACGGACATACGCGGCGGAATAGGGGGGCCACGCTGGCTATGCGGAGAGGAGCCCTAGTAGCGGCTATGCTGGTACTCGCGACGGCTGCGGCCGCCGCTGCCGCCAGCTGGCGCAGCTGCTACCACGGCCTAGTCCTGCAGCCACGCGGCGCCCACGGCGCCGAGGAGGTCGTGGTGGTGCCGCCGGGCCTACGGGCAGTCATTGCCGTAGACGGCGGAAGGGTTGTGCCGGTTAAGGCGCCGTGGCCCCATAGCCTGGTAAGGACCAGGTCGGGGCTCTATCTCTACCCCCGTGGCGTCGATGTCTCTAAGTTTTCGCCGCAGCTGTTCAATCTCGGCTTCCTTGCTGCGGCTGCAAAGAAGGGTGACCTGGAGCTTGTCCTAGTGCTCCGCGGCGGCTCCATACTTAGCCGTCTGCCAGCGGTCCATTGCAGGATTGTCGCCGAGGAGAACAAGCACGGCGCCAAGATAGTTGCTGTGCAGCTACCCTTTGACGCAGACGTGCTTGCCCGCCTCTACCGCGTGCTGGCGGTTGATAACGGCGTAGTCTACGTGGCGGCGAGGTGGCCGGAGGCCAGCCCGCCGCCGTCGGGGCCAAGGGTCTCCCCCTACGAGCCTCCAATGTCCCTCCTGCGGCGTGGCGGAGCCCAATCGGCGCCTAGAGGCGGGCCTCCACCATTAGAGCTCCTCAACCGCACTATGAGGGAGACTGCGAAGTAGCAGCCTACAGCGGGGGTGGATAACACTCATGGCGATAGGCGTGTCGCGTGAGTGGCGCCCAGCTCCAGTAATCACCTTGGTGGTTCTCCTGCTTGCCTCTGTAGCCCTGGCCGCAGTGTTCATCATCCACAGCCTTCAGTCTACGGTCTCGTCGACAGGCCAGCCACTGATATGGTACAGCCTCGGAACGCTGCACGGCATGGCCGCTGTGTTGGGGCCTGGCGGGCAGGCGGCTAACCTGTCTGGCAGCGGGAGCCTAGCCTACGTGCTCGTGGACAGAAACACGAGCCTCTCGGGGCTGGCCGTCCTGGGGCTTGACGGGATCGCGACGGGGAGCTACGTTAACGTGTCTAGCGAGGCACTGGTGCTGAACGCTACGCTCATCTCAGACCCCGATGGGTATGGCCTCGTTCTTCTCCTACAGTATCTCCGTGTGGTCGACATAATCCAGATTCTAGGGACAAGGACATACATTGATGACAGGTACTGGGGGTTCCTCGTCATGTATAGTAATAGGAGCCTAGAGGCCGTGCTCGCCCATGTCGCTACTCTCGGGGGCACGACGCTCTACGCTGAGAGCCAGAGCTGTAGACTCGGCCTGCTCCCGCCGGGGCAGCCTCTACGCGTCAACGTGACTATACTCCTCCTCCCCAGCCAGGAGGCTAACGTCAGCCTCTACCTCGACGGTAGCCTTGCCTGCACCGCGCTCTTCAACCTAGGCGTAGGCGTGAGCAACGTCGACTATAGTTTCACGCTCTACTATGCGGGCAGCCCCTCCACCGCAGCCGAGTACAGCCTGTCTATGGACGAGTATAGGTTCTGGTTCAAGAACGACACAGCTAGGGGCTGGCTCTACGAGAACTACGATGACGGAGTATACGCGGCTCCCTGGACAGTGGCCTACAATGGGTCCGGTGTTGCGCCTTTCCCGGGCGATGGGAGCATAGTCGCCTACTTGGCCCCCCTGGCGTCGGCTACTCTCGGCGGCAGCACGGTGCTCCCAAACGGTACGCTCGTCTACGTGGACCCCACTGGTGCCTCGGGCGGCTGCAGCCTAGACAACAATGGCAAAGCCCTCCCCGTGTTGATTGTCGAGCATTCGGGCTTCAACCTCACCGACTACCCGGTAAGGATAGAGCTGAACGCCACAAACTTCGCGGACTGGGACCTCTTGTCGCCCACCGGCTCCGACATATACTTCACAGACACCTACGGCAACCCGCTCCGCTACTGGGTCGCATACATAGATACCGTTGCACGCCGCGCGGTACTGTACGTCGAGGTGCCTAGCCTACCCCCCTATAGCGAGGAGACAGTCTACATGCACTATGGCGGCTCCAACCTCTACCCGGGCTACAATACGCGCAGCATAGTGGTTCTCTTCTACGACCCGCTTAACTACACAAGTCTTGCCGAGCTCCTCGCCTCAGGTAACTGGGTCGTAGTGGACCAGTCCTCCATAATAGCGGTCAACGAGACCGGGGTCTACATCGCTAACGCGGACAACAACTTTGTCATGAGGACAGTGGAGTCCTTTAAGCCGCCGCTCATAGTAAGGTTTGACCTCGCAGCGTGCCGGAGCGCTAGCAGTGACTGGGATAGCGGCATAGCTATAGGATGGGACGATACGACAAACTATGTGGCCTACCTGGACGACATAGGTAATACCGGCTATGCTTCGAACTACATGGCTATAACGGAGGGCCTCGCAAGCCCCAGTTGGGTGAACGACGACTTCATAGACCAGCCTCGGCTCGACAACGACTACACCGCATTCCACACCTATGCAGCTGTCGTGCTCCCCGACAACGACACGTTCATCGACCTTACCGATGGGAGGACTAACTGGGATAATTACTACACGGTCCGTGCCCTGGTACAGAACTACGGCAACATCTCGGGCTACATATGGCTGGTAAACGACGGCGACACGGGTGACAACTGTGCCATCTACCGCCGCGTCGCGGTGACACGCCAGCTCCCCGCCAATCTAGCCCCCTGGGCCGTCGTTGCCAGGCCCCTGGAGCCTAGGCTCCAGGCCTGGGAGGTAAACGCGAGCAGAACCAGCTGGCCTATCTGGGCCTCCGCATCCGCCAGCGGAGTCTCCAATAGCGGGATAGGTGTCCTCCGGGTCAACGCCTCGGCGGCCCCCAACTTAACGCTGCTTACTGTTTACGGCGCGGCGCCGCCAGGCGCTAGCTGCCGCCTCCACATGCCTCTCCGTTACGGCGTTTCGGGGGGTTTCTCGCTCTCCCTGGAGCTCCCTGTCGCTATAGAGTTCCGGCCATAGAGGATGTCCTCTAGTGCGTAGCCTGCTCTGTGTTTGCTTAGGGCTTGGTGGAGAGTGTAGAGCTTGAGGCTCGAGTATATCGCGTACACCGTGTTGGCTGTGGTGGTTTTGCTCCTTCTGGGCCTGCGGCTGGGTCTGCCGGTGGCGCTTCTCGTGGTCGGTGGGCGCTCGATGGAGCCTACGTACCGGCCTGGGGACCTGCTGGTGGCTGTGCGGGCCGGCCCGGGGGATGTGGTGCCGGGGGATGTGGTGGTCTGGTGCCGGCCTGGTGGGGGCTGTACGGTGCACAGGCTTGTCTCGGTCAACGGGTCCTATATCGTGACGTGGGGGGATAACCGGGCTACGAACCCGGCGCCGGACCCGCCTGTGCCTGCCGGGTGGCTCCGGTACCGTGTCGTGGCTCGTGTGCCCCGGGAGGTTGTCGTGTTGGCTGTGGCTGCTGGGCTGCTGGGCTGCGTTGTGAGGGGGAGGCACCGTCTCTAACATTCTTTTCCACTTTCTGTTCCGTGCAGCTGCACAATATATAAGGGGGCTACACCCCTCACCTTAGGAAGACACGGAGCGGCCAGAGGCACAAGGAGCGTGGTAGCCATGCCCCGGTGGGGCCGTGGAAGAGGAGGATGGGGCAAGGGACGCGGCGGCTGGGCCTGGTGGGGCAGAGGAGCCTGGGGCGGCTGGACAGGGCCCTGGCCCGGCAGGGGCCCCTTCGCCAACCTCCCGCCATGGGAGAGGCCCGGCTGGCGCCTAGGCCCCGGAGCCTGCTGGCGCCTCTACGGCATGCCCGGCTGGCTCGCCTGGCTACGCGGCCTAATCCCCTGGGCCAGGAGCAGCCAACAGCCACCGGCAAGCCCGGAGGAGGCGGAGCTGAGGCTCCTAGAGGACTACCGGCGCCGCCTAGAAGACGAGCTGCGCAGCCTAGAGCAGCGCATAGAGGAGCTGCGCCGCCGCACAAGGAGCCAGTAAACAACACCACAGCGACCCCAAGAAAAACAGAAGGCACACATGGGGAACACCACAAACCCCCGGTTTTTAGTTGGCCAGAGCCCTTCGGCCCCATGCTGCACGCTTCTCGCCTTCCCTCGGGGGGCCACCCGGCGGGGACAGAGAGGGGTGCTTGGCGGAGTGCCACGTGGCCACGGCTGGGGGCGGGGGAGGGGCCGTGGAGGCCCTGGCAGGCTCCTGCGGGAGCTCCTGGCGGGGCTCCCCCTGCCGCCGGGCGCCGTGGACGAGGTATACGTCCCCCTCCTAGGGGGGCCCCAGGGTGAGCCCGTCATAGTCTACCTTGACGAGCTTGAGGCCTTCCGCCTCGTCTACCTCGAGGGGCTTACACAGGAGGAGGCGGCTGCCAGGATGGGGCTGAGCAGGGGCAGCCTATGGCGCCTCCTCGACTCCGCCAGGCGGAAGCTAGCCCTAGCCCTCTCCTCCCACCGCCCCCTCGTCCTCGCCGCCCCGCCCCGCTGAGGCAGTCTCCCTCTCGAGCTCCTCCTGTGCCTCCCTCACCAGCTCCAGGAGCGTCCCCGACTCGAACGCGTCCCGCAGCAGCGCCCTTGCTGCCTCGTGGACCGCGCAGAGGTCGCTGAGGGCCCTCTCCAGGGCCTCCTCGACCTCGAGGCCCTCCACGGCGTAGGTTGCGACGAGCCCCACGCCGAGGTGGGCGAGCGCCGCCGCGGCGAAGGGCAGCAGGCTGCGCTCATTGTTGGCCTCGTTGAGCAGCGCGGCCCAGGCCTTCAGCATGCGGCGGAGCCAGGCACGGTACTCGGCCTGGTTGTTGAGCCTCCACTTCACGAACCGGAGTATCTCCCCGCTGCGCTCGCTACAGCTGCTCAAGCCCTGGACCCGCCCCGCGGACACTACATTGGGCCGGGCGGGGGCCCCGGCCTCTGGGGTACAAGTGTACGGGTCTCCGCATGCCCGCCTCTTTATAGCGTGCTACAGGCTCTGCATGTCTAGAATTCCGGGGAGGGGCGGTTTCTGCGAGGTGCTTGATTGGATAACCAGGCTTAAGGAGAGGCTTGCGGAACTAGAGGAGAAGTATCTGGCCGAGAGGCAGCAGCGTCTCGAGGATGAGTTCCTCGAGCTGCGGAGGAGGGGGCAGCAGCGCCTAGGGCAGCGTGTAGAAAACCTTCCACCGCCTAGTAATGGCCATCGCCCACCGCTTCGGCGTGATAAGCGAGGACGCGTTCCGCCAAGCCATGAGCGTCGTGGAGGAGATCCTCGGCGCCATCCGGGTGGAGAGATGGGTGTACCGGGACGAGGAGGGCCTGGTCTACGGCCGTCCCGCAGTGGCCGAGGTAGATGTCGCCATAAGGGACGGGGAGCACATACTCCTGGAGCTGAAATCCAGGGTCTCGAAGGCGGACATCGCCGAGCTCCCGCCGGGTAGGAGCCCTCTACACCCGCGTGACACGCGTCAAGCCCCAGCTCATGATAATGGGCAGCCTCGTAGACCCTGACGCCCAGGAATCAGCCGAGAGGCTCGGCGTGGAGATCATCCCCGCAGCGGGACAGGCAGCTCCACATAGACACTCTTCTCCCGCAAAGGAGAGGAAAGGAGGGGACAGAGGAAACGCACCGGGGGCGGGGAGAGGGGAGCCCTCTAGCCTCCCTCAGCCTGTGCCCTCCCTGTCTTCGTGCGTGGGTAGCGGCTGCCCTGGGTTCCTGGGTGGTGGAGGCGCAGCACCCGGCTTGTAGACCGTGACATCGAAGTAGGCGGCGCCGACGTCGTATTCCTGGTCGTTCATGTATAGCTGGAGCCTGGGGTGTACTCCGTGCGCCTCGTATATCACGTTGGGGTCGTGGAAGGCGTCCAGGGTGAGCTCGACGAGTACGAGGTCGCTGCTGGTGCTGTTGGTGCCGACTGTGGCGGTGAGGAATGGTGCGAAGGGGCCGACGATTTTGATGCCGGCTCTTTCTAGGAGCTTGGCTACGGGTATGCCGAAGCTGAGGAGCGGTGTGGTGTGGTAGCTGTTGTGTACCGCGCCGTAGGGCTTGTAGTAGGTTCCCTGCTTTATCTCCCTCCAGCCTGTCCCCCAGGTGCCGGCCTCGAGTGCTGAACGGTAGACCTGCTCGGCGACGCCCTCCCCGTCCTCGGGGTTGTTGTCCACCTCGTACCAGTAGTACATCAGGTTCTGGTAGAGCCTTGGGCGGTATAGGGCGGCGTACGCGTAGGCTAGGCAGGCGCCGGACCCTATTGCGCGCAGGCAGTAGGTGGCGTAGGCAAGGTCTCCCTTGAAGCCAACGGCTATCAGCACGTCCCGGTTGGGCCCCATGGGGTGTATGTACGCGTTCTCGACTACGCCGGCGTCGCCGGGGAGGCCGGCGTAGAGCCCGCTGCCCGTGTAGAGCGGCTCCGCTCTCTCATCGTAACCCGCTACAACCATGAAGGCGAGCACCTTGGCCATGAGGTGCTGTGGGTCCGTGGGGCCGATGGCGTAGACTGTCTTGGCCTCCCATGTAGGGAAGCTGGCACCCCCTGCCGTTACGCCGAAGGCGGCGTTGAACACTATGCTGTCCTGGCTCGTGCAGTATAGGAGCTCGCTTAGGTGCAGGGTGTCACTGCGGAAGTGTTCCAGGTAGTCGCTCAGCCTCACTATGGAGAGAGGTATCGGGACATCATGTGCAACCCGCGGCTCGCTCTCGAGGAGCCAGTAGGTGCCCGCCTCCCTGCCGGGCATGATGCGCGGGGGCCACTCCTGGGGCATGTTCTTGGCTGGTACAAGGGGCCTCTTTTTCATCGCTGCCACTTCTCTCGGCGCCAGCCTTACTGTGAGTGAGGCCTTCTCTAGCGTGGCGTCTATGTCGGGCAGGACTGTCTTGATGTAGCTGTATATGCCCTGGCCGGGGACTGTGTCGGCGAGCATGACTATTATGCCTGGCTTGACGAGCTTGGGGTCGTTGTGGCTTGCTGTGAGGCTCTTCCTCCAGTCCTTGAGGTACGTCTCTACGCCCTTGAAGGGGGCGGTGAGGGTTGGCCCGGTGCCGCAGGCCTTGGCGAGGAGCAGTATGCTGCCGTTGGGGGCCCAGCCCCAGACTGTGGCGCAGAGGTGGTCCCTGGGGCCTAGGCCCGGCGCCTCTATGGTGAGTGTGTTTCTCCCGCCTACCGTGGCGCCGGGTATCGGCGCTGGGGTGGCTAGCGTGGACGCGGCTAGCTGTACCGCGTACGCCAGGAGAAAAATAATGGCTATCAGGGTGCCCAGCCTCATGTGGACCAACCTCATGGGGGTCGCGGGACCATGGATACGGGGTGGTGTGGCGCTACTTACGCCGAGCGCCTCCATCGCATGGAGGCTCCGCCTCCTAGGAGCCTCCCCCGGCGAGGCCGAGCCTCGTGGCGAGCCAGCCGGCTACCTCCTCGAGACCCGGGCCCTCCCCCTGGAGGCATTCGAGGCTGAAGCCGGGCAGGACCCCCTGCTGGGCCAGCAGCTGGAGCAGGAGGAGGGCCTGGTGGATTGCGTAGTAGAGCCTCGCCACCCTGGCCGTGTCGAGGCTGCCGCGCCACCGCTGCCGGTAGGCGTTGAAGCTCGCCTTGAGTGGTGTCGCTAGCCTGCTGACTGGGTGGCTGCTCCAGTACCTGTAGGCGCCGTCGTCTGCAGTCGCCAGCGCGGCGCCGTCGAGGAGCAGCGGGTCCGCCTTAGCCATGGCGGTGTCGCATGGGCCGGGCGGTGTGGGCAGCACGGGGGCGCCGGAGCCGAGCAGGTCGTGGAGGCCGAGCCACGCGGCGACAGCCATGGCCTCACCGGAGTTGCCTATCCTGCCGCTCTTCACGGCCTCGGCCAGCCTCTTCTCGGCCTCCGCCACCGCGCACTCGGGCACGGCGACGCCGAGCCCCTCCCAGCGGTACACGTGTACACCGTAGTAGATGAGGCTCGTGTCCACGTAGACCCTCCCAACCGAGCCTGCCTTCTCGAGGCCGTGGAGCTCCGCGAGGCCGGTGAATGCCGCAAGCGACCTAAGGCTGCCCCTATCCCCTGGCAGCTTAAGTCCAGCCACGCCCTTTGCCAGCTCCTCCGCGGCCACCGCCAACACTTCCGGGTCGCCGAGGTCGATCACCTTATCGATGCCGGCAGCGTCTAGCCGGACGCGGAGCCTGCGGCAGCCCCCGGCGTAGGCCTTGTTGAGCCTACGGGCCGCCTCCGCCACAGCCGCTCGGAGCGGCGGCAGCCCCCCACCGAGTAGCTCCTCTGCGCCCCAGGCGGGGGGCGCGTGGGCAGCGGCCGCCCCATCCCCCTTCCCGCCGCGGAGCCGTGGCCCCGCGAGGACATGGAGGGGCTCCAGCCGCCACGGCGTATAGGGGTACACGAGGCCCGTCCAGGGCCCGAAGTAGAAGCTCACATATACTATAGAGCAGGTGTCTCTCGGCGCGGCGAGGGCGAGGGCCGCGGAGAGCCACCGGCTCGCCGCCGACACCAGCACAGCGCCGCCCCGGCAGTCCGAGAGCAGCTGCTCAAGCCTCCCGACAGCCCCAGGGTCGCCGGGCGCCGGGGCCTCGGCCTCCTCGACCGCGCCGGCGCCCGCCAGCCGCTCGGCCCACCACCTAGCCCTATCCACATCCCCCCGCCGGGCCAGCGGGCTCACAAGCAGCACCACCCTATCGAAGCCGCCCCTCTCCCAGACGCGCGCCATGCCCGCCAACGCGCCCTCCACGGAGGAGGGGTCAGGGGTAACTGGGACGTAGAGCGTGTGCACCTGGAACACCCCTGCTCGTGCATGGAAGTCTCCAAGAGGCGAAATAATGGGCTGCCGCGTCCGGTGGCCCTGGACGCGAGGAGGGGTGGTTGCCCTGACGGTGGCGAGGCTTGCCGCGCTCCTGGCTGTCCTGGCGGCTTCCATGGCTGCTGCCTACGTTGCGCGGGCCGAGCTTGTGGCGGGCGTGGCTATGAGTGGCAGCTTTGCGGCGCTGAGTCCCCTCAAGGTGCCGCAGGGGAGCGTGGTGTCCAGTGACAGCCTCTTCGTGGTGGTTTTTAACCAGCGCGATGAGCCGCTCCATGTGAGGCTGGAGTACGACGCCCCGCCCGGCATAACGGTAGCCTTCGTGCCCAACACCACCGATCTAGACATGCCGCCTCATAGTAGTAGGCGGTTCCGTGTCGTCATAAACGTGTCTGACGCGGTCACGCCCGGGAGATACACTATCTATGTGAGGGCCTATGTGGTGAGGAACGAGACGCCCGGCAAGGTCGTCGTGCTCGAGGGCGCGGCCGAAAAGCTGGAGCTGATAGTGGTCGGCGACTACTCCGTGCTGCATGTACGGGTGGTCGACCCTGGAGGCGACATAGCCAGGAGTGCGCTTGTCAGGGTAATGAGGCCGGTGAAGGGCCGGGAAGTGAGCGTCGCCGATAGCTGGGGCGGCGTGCTGGACGCCAAGCTCATTCCAGGCAACTACACGGTATATGCCTACATGGCTGGCGAGCTGGTCGCCTCGGCTAGGGTGGCGCTGAGGCCCTACGAGGAGAAGAACATAACCCTGGAGGCCAAGGTGCTCTACATAGAGCGCTTCAGCGTGAAACCGCTGAAATCCGGCGACAGCGTCGTTGGGGCCAAGCTCCACGTGGTCATAAAGAACCTCTACCATACTCTGCACGGCGTCACAGTCATCCTAGAAGTAGCGAGAGACGGGAATATCTTCGAGGAGCGGCCACTGGTAGCCTCAAGCACACTGCCGCCTGGGAGGAGCGAGTACTTCCTCGACTATGTGCCCGAGAAGGGGCTGGAGCCGGGCAACTACACGTTCAGAGTCAAGGTCTACGCCTTCAACGGGAAACTGGTCGCAGCCTCTAAAACGCTCTGGATGCAGGTGCCCGGCAGTCTCCCGCTCCTCTACATCCTCGTTGCCGCTGCGGCAGCTACGGCGGCCGCCCTCTGGCGGCTGCTGGGCCGCCGCGGCTAGCCCTTGGCCACTACGGGCACCTTGTAGACGTCGCCGTTCTTAGTGTAGACCTCGATAGTGTACACGGTCCCTGGTACGGGGTTGAAGCCGCTGAGATCGGCTATTATCCAGGCATCGCTGCCCGACGGCACTATCCTTGTCATGGCGCCCCTGGTTTCACGGTATGCTGTCTTCAGGCTCGTGTCGTGGTCAAGCAGGTAGAACAGCCTTATCTCTACGTTCTTCACGACGATCTTCTCTATGGTTGCGTCGATGCCCTTGTTGGCTACGTGTAGGTGTAGGCTTGGTGCAGGCCTGTTAGCGAAGTCTCTGTCGCTTACGTTGATGTAGCTGTCTGGCATAAAGTGGAGTATGGGCTTGCCTCCAGCCGTAGCACCCCATATGCCTGTTATGTACGACAGTACCGCTATTGACACCGCTACCGTGACAGCCAGGATTATCACAGTCGCTATTACGGGACTTATGGCCCTATTGTTGCGGGACAACACGCAGTACACCTCCGACAGGATTACAGGAGTATTTAAGCTATACGCTTGTAGGCATCATCTAGCCGTAAGAGTCGCCTCCATAAGGCGGTGCCTTGAAGCTTCTGGGGCCCACTCATGCGACACCCTTTTATCCTGACAGACCCGTGTCACGGAACATTAGTCCATGGATGATAGGTATGCACAAGCTACCCAGAATACTGGTCCGGGCAGCGGCTGTCCTCGTAGCACTGCTTGCGGTGCTCCAGCCTGCTGCCGCCCTCGCCGACGACAAACTTGTGCCGGGCAACGTCGACGTCAGCGTCACTGTGACCGCCGCCACACCTACTGTGACCTTCGACATCTACAGCGACAGCAGCTACACGACCCCCACTACCGATCTGGTGCCCCAGACACAAGTCTACATGAAGATAGACGTCAGCACCGACAACGTCATGGAGGAGGTTAGCGTGAAAGTCGACATGTTCGCCGACAACGACGCCTCAACTGTCGGCACAATCCCGACCGCTACAAGCCCCTCAACCCATGTCACCTTCACCATAAGCTATGACTCGACCAACGGTAAGTGGGTGCTCAACGCCGACACAGGCGGCAGCAACACCTGGATCATACAGCTCGACCCCAACCAGCAGCAGCCGGACCCCACCGCGACCAGCGGAACCTTCTACGTGATAATAGTGCCCGGCAAGACCGCGGCAGAGGCCTCCACCAGCGAGAACGCCGATTACGCCGACTGGGACATCGTGGTGACAGCAACTGTGGCCGGCACAGCGTCCAACACTGCCTCCAAGAGCGGGCTGGTGATGTACTTCTATGGCGAGGTGCAGCCGGCCGCCACGAGCCTTGACTTCGGCAGCCTACAGCCCGGCACCAAGAGCAGCGTACAGTCGCTAGATGTAACCGTGATAGCCAACGGCGACTTCGACCTCAAGGTGGTCGCTCCCGCGCAGCTCACAACAAGCGACGGCTACACGATATCCCTCACAACCAACCCGCCCGGCCTCGGCGAGTTCAGAATGAACGCTAGCCTGACCTACGACTCCACGACGGGCGAGCTAACGAATAGTGTCGTGTTGACCTCTAGCATAGACACAACCCCGGCGCTAGTCTCTGCAGCCGACGGCCCCACGCAGGAGAGCGGCGAAACCTATACGATATACTTCCAGCTAGAGCTTGGTACGGGCATACACACCGGCACCTACGGCGGCACGATGCAGGTCTACGCCGCCGACACCGGCTAGCCCTAATCCCGCCCACGCCACAGACGCTTTTTCCTCATTGCCTCTCTACGCTGGACAGGTTGCCCGTCCTCCTCCGCGTTCCTTCCCGGCTCGTCACGGCCCGACAGGGGGTCTGCCCCCCAGGCGGTACTACCCCGGCCTATATGGGGCCGTAGGGCTCCTCCCCAGCGGTTGCATGTAGGTAGCGTATAGGGCTACCCATGACTCGGTTTGATCTTCCTCCGCCTCCCCCGGGGCTCCTAGAGAGGAGCAACGTGGAGATCGTGGAGGCGTTCCTCGCAGCGCTTGCCGCTGCGGGCGCTAACCCTAAGACTGTGAAGACGTACCGGGCGGCACTGATGGACTTCCTCGACTGGCTTGGGGGTAGGCCGCTGCGGGAGGTCTCGAACAGCGACGTGGCCGGCTGGGTGTATGACCGCCTTACCCGTGGCCTGCGGAGGCCCCGTGGAGGCGGCGACGGGAGGGGCCGGCAGGTGACGATGCACTACTACACCCTGTTCCTCAGGGGCTTCCTGGAGTGGCTGGGTCTCGACGTGAAGGTGCCGGTTGTGAGAAAGCCCCGTGGGGGCCGGGTGGAGGCGCTCACGGCGGAGGAGGTTAGAAGGCTGCTGGCGGCCGCCCGGGATCCTCTCGACTTGTTGATTGTGGCGTTGTTGTTCGAGACGGGCCTGCGTGCGCAGGAGGCGGTGGGGCTCCGGCTGCGGGACATCGACTTCCAGAGGCGGACGATAAGGGTGCGTAACGCGAAGTACGGCGAGGAGCGGGTCGTCTACTACGGCGCGTTGACGGAGGCTGCGCTCCATGCCTGGCTCGAGATGCGGAGGCCTCGGGGGGACGAGCCCCTGCTGGGGATAAGCTACAGTGGGCTCTACAAGAGGCTGAAGAGCCTCGCCAGGAGGGCCGGCGTGGATCCCTCCAAGGTGCGGCCGCACGTGCTGCGCCACACGTTCGCCACCGAAGCCCTTCGCCGTGGCGTGCCGTTGCCAGCGGTGCAGAGGCTCCTGGGCCACCACGATATCAAGGTGACGCAGGTCTACCTCCACCTGCTGGACGAGGACATACGCCGCGCCTACGAGGCAGCCTTCGGCTCCACGCCGCCACGGCAGCAGCCCCCAGCCTGGCAGCCCCCGGCAGCCCCGCCGCCGGCGCCCCAGCCGCAGCAGTGGTGGCCCCAGCCGAGCCAACAGCCACAGCCAGCGCCCCCCGCCTGGCAGGCACCGAGCCAGCCCCCCGCGGGGCCCCAGTGGCAGCCGCCCACCCCGCAGCCCCAGGGCGTCCAGACCGCCCAGCTGCAGCCCCAGCAGGCGTGGCCACCCCAGGCGTGGCAGCCACAGCCGCCGCCCTACGCGCCGCCAGCCGTCCAGCCACAGGCCTGGAGCCAGGGAGCCCAGGCGCAGCCCATGTGGCCCCAACCGGCCGCGGCCATCCAGCAGCCGCCGGAGGCCCCCGGCGCCCAGCCCACACAGCCCCCGGTCCCAGGGGCCGCGGCGGTGCCGTGGCAGTGGCCGCAGCCGGTGGAGCCCGCCCCGCAGCCGGCACAGCAGGACAGGCCCCCTAGCAGGGAGAAGGCCGAGGCCTAGGCCTCCTCCTCGGCGGCGGCCCGGAGGGCCGCCAGGAGCTCCATGGTCCTCTCTATCCCCGTCCTCGTCGGGCACAGCACTAGCCGTGGCCCGAGCACCGTCAGCGCCCTCCGGGCCTCTAGGAGGCCCTCCCCGCGGAGCCTCTCTACGTGGCCCCACAGGTTGCCCGGCGTGAGGCCGAGGATGTGCTGCAGCGTGGCGAACTCCAGGCAGCCCCTGGCGACGAGCAGCATCATCACCGCGAGCCTGACGAGGTTGCCCAGCGCCCCGCGCCTCGCGGAAGCAAGGAGACGGGCAGCTTCCTCGACCGCGTCCACACATGCACCCCCCGCTTTTCTTCGAGGAGGTGGCCGCCGCGGCGGCAGCGGCGGCTAGAACGACTTCATCGCCTTGACCAGGTAGAGCATCGCTGTCACCGAGTACGAGAGGACCACGGCGTAGCTGAACCCAGGCCAGCCCAGGTAGAGGCTTCCCGGCACACCGGCGGCAAGCAGCAGGGCCACAGCCGCCAGGCTGACCGGGGCCCGCTCCCCGCCACAGCGCTCAGCCAGCGAGTTGACCAGGGAGCCGTATGCGAGCGCCAGGGTGAGCGCCAGCGGCGCGGCAGCATCGCCAGCCACGGGCTCCAGGAGCCACGCCAGGACCAGAATAAGGGCCGGCACAGCCAGCCAGCCCGCCATTATCCTCTCACAGCCGCTCCCCGTAGACGAGGCCCCAAGGCGACGTATGTAGCCCCAGAACCACCTTGCGACGGCGCCGTATACGGCAAGGCCCAGCCCCAGCCAGTAGGCCAGGTTAACCACCGCGCTGGCAGCCCCGCCCAGCCCCTGGGCCAGGGGCAGCACAGCCAGCATGTAGAAGCTCAGCACTACAAGCCACACAAGGTACGAGGCAGCCGCGTAGAGATACGTGGCTGCTAGGAGCCTCTCACTCGCCCTGCGAAGAACCTCAACCATCTCACGCGGAGAAGACTCACCCACCATCCCCCCGGGGCCCACCTCCTCCAGGTACAGAGTGTAACGGACCCGGGGACCCTTTCACCCATACAACAGCTCTACAGCCTAGAGCCCTCTAGGGGGTCAACCCCGCTGCGCTGGAGGAAAGACCAGCATCCCCCCGTCAATATGCGGCGGGGGCCGCAGCAGAGCCTAAACATCCTAAACATATGGCTCGTATGGTGCCTCGCAGCCTGTGCCCGCGAGAAGACGCCCATCGCTACTGCTGGGGACACCGCGGCGGTCCAGGGCCGGGCAGGTGCCGCGGTAGCGTGCCAGCCGCTCCCACCCCCATTAGCAGAGACAATGTGGCTCCCCGAAGTCCGGGTTAGTCTGCGGATATGCTCCGGTAGCCCCTGTGGCCTCGCTCATTCACCCCTCCTCTCTCCCCGTGTCCACGCCTAGCAGGCGCCACGCCTCCAGCAGCTCCCTTAGGCTGAGCTGGCCGGGCGCTGTGGCCTCCCCTATCGTGGCGTAGGTGAGGGCGCCCCCCATGAGGGGGGCGAGTATTCTGCTGAGCCTCCCGGCGGGCCCCATGGCGAACGCGGCGGCCTGGAGGGGCCACCTCGTGTTGACTCCGAGGACGCGCCAGTTGTCCTCTAGCCGCCTCGCGGTGGTGACTATCTTCGCTATCCTCGCGCCGCGGCGGAGCATGTCGCCGACGTAGGAGTAGAGGACCTCTGGCCAGGGAGTGTGGTCGAGGTGGATGCTGGCGAGCACCCTGCGGGGGAGGCTGGATAGCGCCTCGTCGAGAATGGGGCTGCTGTACTCGACGTCGACCAGCCAGGCGCCGTGCTCGGCCGCGTAGAGGAGGATGCTCAGCTTCTCCCTGGGCGGGCCCGTCCAGCGGCCCCCCTCGGCGGCGTCCCGGAGGGTCGCGATGACTTTTATGGAGCGTGTTGTCGCCTCCTCTAGTAGCCTCCTGGTCTCGCTGCGTGTGTAGCCTAGGAGGTCTAGCCGGGCTTCGAGTACCCGGCAGCCGGCGCCGGCGGCTGCCTCGACGAGCTGCTCTGGGGGCTGGGGCCGGGCGTCTACGCAGGCCACGCGGTCCATGAGGCCCGGCATGGCTCCCGTTTGCCTCTCTAGGAGCTGTTGCTGCTCTCCGCGGCTGCCTGCTTGTAGCGGCCCACGAGGTTCTCCACGAGGCTCTCCTTGGCAACCTTGCAGTAGATGTTTGAGACGGCCTTGGCTTTCATGCTTGTCTCCACTATCTCCTGCACGTGCGGCGGCTGCTCGCCAACCTCCACGAGGAAGAACGTGTCTTTGGGACCGCTTATCTCCTCCACTATGCCCTTCTTGGGGTCCACTATGAGCGTCGGTATGTCTATCATGTTGTCTATTGTCTCGAAGACAGAGCCCACCGCCAGTATAGGCACATTGTTCTCAACACTACGCGCCATGAGAAGTAGCTTCACGAGGCCAATGTCTGTGCCGGGGCGGAGGCTCGTCACGTACACCGTCGCGCCCTCGAGGAGGAGGCTCCGCGCTATCTCCGGGAACAGTATGTCGTCCTCAGCCATGACGCCCATGCTGCGGCCGACCTCGTCGACAACGACAATCTGGCGGCCGGGGCTTATCCCGAGCTCCTCGTCGAGCCCGTTGGTGGCTATCTTCCTGTACTTGGCCAGCAGGCTCCCGTTCGGAGAGATTATCATGGTTGTCAGGAATATCTTGGGCCCAGCCCGCTCTATGATGGGGCCCGCGATTATGTAGACGCCATTCTCCAGGGCAACCATCGAGAGGTACTCGAAGGTGCTGCCGGGTATCCTCTCTGCCTGGTTCCGGGTTATCGCCCGGTTCCGGTTCCGCGGGTAGTGCAGGAAGAAGGGCCCGATGTTCACGAAAGCCGGCAGCACCACCACGCGGGCGCCCTTCATGGCTGCCTCTTTGACGAGCTTACGGGCCCTCTCCAGGTTCGTCTTCCTCGCCAGCGGCTTGAGCCTCATATGGACCAGCGCGACCGTTATGGGCACGCGCCTCTACCTCCAGACAGCCAGCGTGAGAGACACGCAGGGCAGAGGGGCCTTCTCCCCCCGGAGAGGCGTGGCGGCCTCCGTGGAGGCGCGCGGTGGGGGCGACGCCGCGTCGTGTCAGTACTAGGCATCCCCGGTTCTGCTATGTAAGCGCCTCGGTCACCATCACGCGCGTGGAAGAGGCGCGGCTGTTAGAGCTCCTCCCTGGGTATCGGGAGGAGCCTGTCAGCCAGCTCGGGCTCCAGGCCGCTCCTGGGGCTGTGGAGGGCCTCCCAGAGCCTCCGCAGGATGTCCTCCAGCACGTCCTCGTAGTAGACGTTGCCCTCCTCTATGTTGTCCATTATCTCTTGGAGCCTCCTTGTCACCTCCTCGGAGACCAGCTCACCGAACCTGGCCATAAGGAAGTCGTAGACACCTATGCCCTTCCTGGTCGCCACGAGGCGGCCACCGCGGCCCACGGAGACCACGTAGCCCCTCCGCAGCAGCGTGTCGATAATCTTCGCGTAGGTGCTAGGCCTCCCTATGCCACGCTCCTTCATCATCCTCACCACCTCGGCCTGGGTGAGCAGCTGCACCGGGCTCCACACGCGGACCACAACATCGCTGAGCCTGTAGACACCCTCCACAAGACGCGGCTCAGGCCTCACCACCGGGTAGAACATGAGCCACCGCTCCTCCCTCACCTCGACGACACGCTCCAGGCTCCTCTCAAGCCTCCTCGGCTCCTCCCCAGGCAGCTCCACCTCCAACACAGCCCTGGCCCTCTGCCGGACAACAACCGCGGGCTTCATCTGGCTCGCTATGAACCTGCGGAAGATGAGGTCGTAGAGGCGGTAGTGGTTCCGCGTCAGAGGCCTAGCCAGCTGCAGAGCGCCCTCCTCCACCAGGCGGCGCAGCATCTCCGCATCGAGGGGCCTCGTGGGCCTTATCGCCTCGTGGGCGCCGCCCTCGCCCCAGCGCCTGGGCTGCCACAGCTCCTCGAGCCGTTCCTCGCCGAACCGGTAGCGGAGGTACTCCCTCGCCACCGCTATGCCCGCGTCGCTCACCCTAGTGCTGTCAGTACGGTGGTACGTGATGAGGCCGAGCTCGAAGAGGTCCTGGGCCAGCCTCATCGCCTCTGGGGCGGAGAGGCCGAGCCTCGCAGCAGCCTCCGCCAGCATCGTGTCGGTGGTGAACGGGGGCAGGGGCCGGAGCTCCTCCACAGCCTCCTCCACGGGCCCGACGCGGGCCCAGACCCGGGCCTCCTGCTTCACCACATCCACGACGCGCCTTATCACCCTGGCCTTGCGGCGCCTCTGCTCCTCGAGCTCCCCCAGCCGCTCCAGCACCCGGTGCTCCCGCAGTGCCTCCTCGAGGAGCCTCCTCGCCTCCTCGAGCTCCCTCCTTATCTCGCCGCTGAGCTCGTCGCCGGGCACCTCGAGCTCCAGCACCGCGCCCCCAGGGCCCTCTAGGCGGAGCCTGTAGAGGGGGACACGGAGGTACTTGTTGCCCAGCGTGTGCTCCACTATCCAGCCCAGCACGGGGGTCTGGACCCTGCCCGCGCTGAGGTTATAGTTAGGCCTCTCGCACTCTTCGAGCATGTTGCCAAGCCTCTCTATCGCGTTCAGCATCGCCCTGCCGCCGCGCAGGCGGCGCCGCATGCTGGTGTGGAGCATGCTGCGCTGGAGCCTGCAGTACCACGGCCAGAACCTGGTCCACAGAACCGGGCTCAGCGTGAACCCTATCCAGCGGTCCTCCACCCTCCTCACTATCTGGGCCTCAACCAGGTTTGTGTTGAAGGGTCTGGCGCCGTGTATGGCCTCCAGTATCGCCCTCCTAGTGACCTCGTGGAACTCGACGCGGACGAGGCTCCTGGCCGCCAGGCCTATCAGGGAGGCCAGGTCGTAGCCTATCTTCTCGCCCTCCGTGTCCGGGTCAGTGCCTATCATCACCACGTCCGCCTCGCTCGCCACGTCACGGAGCGCCTCCACCACGTCCCAGCTGCTCTTCACCAAGGGCGAGCCGCAGACCGGGCAGCGCAGCTCCCCCCGGCCCCTGCCCGGGTCATACTGGTCCGGCGACACCGCCCACTGGTGGCCACAGGCCAGGCACCTGGCGATCGGCGAGTAGGCGGGCAGGAACCTCCTCCGAGCCCCGCCCCTCCTGGGGGCGACCAGCACGCCGTGGATGTTCCTAGCGGCCCCCCAGGGATAGCCCTCCACGCTGCCCTGGAGGCTGTCCAGCAGCCAGCCGGGCTCCACCGTCTCCCGGGGCGTCGGCGGCTTCACCAGGTCGTAGACGTGGCCCCCGCTAGCCGCCACCATGAGCACGTAGTCGCCCGTGGAGACCTCGTAGACGCGGAGCGGCCCCACCTGCCGGGCGCTGGGCTTGCCGAAGAACCCGGCTATCGTGCGGGCCTTGTTCGGGCTCTCAACGACCATCAGTGCCGTCTTGACGAGCTCTATCTGCTCGGGCCTCACCCGGCCCTCCAGGACCGCCCTTACCCGCTCCCGGTCCCGGTCAATCTCCGCCAGCAGCCTGGGCAGGTCGAGCTCCTCGAACCTCCTCCACTCCGTGTCCAACAGCCACCTCGTCCTCCTCTCCAGGCCGCGGAACAGCCTCTCATCGTCAACCACGACCACGCTCAGCCCCTTCGTTATGCCGCCCGCGAAGAGCCTGCTCGTCCTCCCCGACGCCTGGATATAGGTCGCCACGTCCGGCACCATTATGTAGGCCTGGCCGCCCTCCCGCACCACCGCGACGTCGTCCGCCCTCTCCAGCGCCTCCCAGACATCCTCCCGCCGCAGCACCTCCCTTATCCACCCAAGCGCCTCCATGAACTCCTTCGCGGCGTCGCTCCCCGCCTCCCCGCTGCGGAGCTCCTCCGCCAGCCGCGCCACCGCCGCCTGGCTCATCCTCCGCAGCAGGCCGCGGAGCCTGCCGAGCAGCGCCTGCGCCCTCTCCGCTACATCCCTAGGCCCGTGCTCGGCGAGGATCGAGAGCGCGCGGACAATGTTGTACGGGTGCGGGTCCTCGAGGCGTGCGCTGAACCTGTGGCGGGGCACGCCCGCGAACACCGCGTACCTTATCCTATCCGGGAGGTCGAGGCCGCGGACCGCGACGCCGTAGTAGACGGCGACACCCACAAGGATGTTGGTCTCCCCGCGGCGGAACCGTTCCAGCGCCTCGGGGTTCCTCGAGGTGAAGGGCTCCGCCCGCAGCCTGCCCCCCAGCCTCTCGTTGATGAGCCCGGCGAGCCTCTCCGCCGCCGCGGCGCCCGCGTCGACCGGCACATAGACGAGGCCGCCGTCGCCCAGCCGGTCCACGAGCTCCACTACACGGTCCTCCACGCCGGTCCGGGGATACGTGTAGGAGTCCACGATGTTCCTTATCGTCTCCGCCGAGGCCCCCGCCTGGAAGCCGAGAAGCGCCTGGAAGAGACGGACCCTGCTCCCCCGCGGCCTCCCCGTCGCGCTGCTCACCACAAGCACCGCAGCCCGGCGCCGGGCCTCCCCTATCTCCTCCTCCAGCTCCCGCAGGCGGCGATAGAGGGGCTCCAGCCTCTCCGTGAACACCCTCCTCCTGGCCTCCCTGATCTCCTCCGAGGACAGCCTCCGGCGCCTCCTCCTCGCCTCCGCCCGGAGCCTCGCAAGTAGGCGCTCCAGCTCCTGCCGCGCCCTCTCCGCCTCATAGACCAGCCTCCGCTGGAGCCGGAGAAGCTCCCAGCCCGCCTCCACCACATCCCCGAGCCCGACAAGCCTTAGGACAGCGTCGACGCTCTTACCGCTCTTCAACACAGCGTCCACGTCGTCCACGAAGACGAACCAGAAGCCCCTCTTCAGCCTCCTCCACGCATCCCACCACCGCCTCTCCCTGCCCCACGGCGCCGCCGGCTCCGCCGGGCCCCAGCCCCGCGAGACCCCAACCAGCCAGTCCACGTTCCTCAACATGAACTGCGCGGTGGACACTAGAACGTGGAAGTCCCCCGCCTCGATCCTCTCCCGGGCCTCCCGGCGCTGCCTCTGCCCCATCCTCGAGTGAAAAGCCACCACCCGCGCCGCCACGCCGGCGCCATCCGCGAGCCGGAGAAGCCTCTCCTCAACCATCCGGACAAGCGGCGTAGTTGGCACAACAATGTAGCTCCGGCCACCCACAGCCGCCAAGTAGACGGCCATCAATACGCCGAACGTGGTCTTACCCACACCAGTCGGCGCTATCGCCGCAAAGCTCTTCCCCTTAACGACGCGGCGCACCCACGCCCGCTGCGCGCTCCAAAGCCGAGACCCCGTAGCGGAGGAGAACAGCTCCTCAACCCGCCTAGCCTCCCCCTCCACGCCGGCATAGTATGCGAGCAGCCCGTCCCCACGAAGCCGGCCAGCCCGGCGAAGACGCTCCGCAAGCCCAACCAGGTCCTCCACGCCAACACGCTCCCCGAGACACCGGGGACACGGAAGACGAGACTGAAGACGATCATCACCCTCGGGGCCAAGACAGTTAGGACAACTATAGAAGTAGACCCCACGCGCAGCCACACCCTGCGAGCCCAACGTCACACGCCACCCCAGGCTAGCGTCCCGGGAGGGAGGAAGCCCACTACACCACCCCCACCTCCGCGGGGGCAAAAACCCAGCCATACACCACAAGCACCCCAACACACAGACAACACAGAGCCACAACCGTACTACCAGGAGCCTGCAAGAAGACGCAGCAACAAGCCCCCTTGCGGTGTGAGGGTGTTACCGAGTCTACGTCCTCTTAAATACAGCATTTGCCCTCTCTATTCAGCTCCGGGAAGCAACGGTGGCACTAGAGAACTGCCAGGGCAAGTGGAGAGTGCTGCTAGACCCCGACGTCGAAGAAGTATTTCAAGAAAAAGGGGCTACAGGAAGATCTAGAGAACTGGCGCCATGAACTAGAGGTAACTCTCAACAACGACCCCGACGCCGTTCAACGGCTTCTAAGAGAGCCCATACTGCGGCGCGTCAGAGGCATTAACATAAGGAGGTACAAGCTCTACCTATCCGGGAAAGCATTTAGAATACTCTACATACTCAATGCTAAGAAGTGCGTCTTGGCATTCATAGAGGCTGAAAAGAGGGATGAGGAAACATACCCGAGGCTAAGGAGAAAACTACATGGCTAAACCCAGCCATCCTCACCGTAGGTCTCTACATACTTGTCAATCTTCCTAAGCTCCCTCACAAGCGTCTCTTTGTCAACAGGTTCGTATACCTCCACGAGCTTACCCTCAATCAGATAACGGCCTGGCTTCAGAGTCTCAGGAACATCATCAATCCTGGAGTAAACCTTCGTCCTCACTTCAACTCGGCTCAACCAAACAGCCCCACAAGGAGAGAGACAAAACGGGACCATATTTGAGCTGTTGCAGCACCAACACTAGCCAGCTGAGACACTAGCACGCACCTACTCACAACGAAGAACCCAGAAACTGCCACACATTAGCATGGACATCCACAGTAGAGTCAAATGCTACGGCAACCGAAGACGGATGTTGCGACCTCACGTAATACTAATCATACGACATGACTACTATAACTGAGTAGTCCTCTCGTAAAACACAATAATGCAACTCCTTTGTGAATATTTGACGCTGATGATGTTGACCAGCCGCAATGGTCCACACATAGAGCTTGTGAGTTCTGAAATGCCGTGGATAGTATTGCGGAGATGTTTTCGAAACTACACTAGATACGGTTGCATTTCCCTTATGGGTTCTTCAATGG
>JAMOSW010000069.1 GCA_027062725.1 Pyrodictiaceae archaeon
TCTCCACATCCTCTACGAGGCGTGGGGGTCAACGATATCGTCAATGCTACGCCAATCGAGTACATGTCGAAGCATGGCCATGACTCCCACGGCGAGAGGGCACATGGCTGGCCGAGGGGCTGCCGGCTCTAGCCAGTGGGCTCCAAGGCTAGAGTATTAACCCTAGTCCGCGCTCCGCCTCTTTAGCACACGGGGGCCGACGGTATTGAGCAGCCAGGTTGACCCGAGAGAGTACCAGCTTGAGTTCTTCAAGCGAATGGGGTTCGTGAGGAAACGGTGCCGGGTCGGCGGCGAGTATTTCTGGACACTCAACCCGGAGCAGGAGCACTGCAACGACGCTCCTTGTGTCGAGTACTACTTCTGGCGTGTCCCCAAGAAGGCAGTCAATCTTAGTGTCCGGGAAGCTAGGCAGAGGTTCCTCAAGTTCTTTGAACGCAATGGTCACGAGGTTCTCGAGCCGCGCCCTGTAGTGGCACGGTGGAGAACCGACCTGTACCTAACAATAGCCAGCATAGTAGTCTTCCAGCCTCACGTCACGAGCGGGCTAGTGCCGCCACCCGCAAATCCGCTGGTCATAGCCCAGCCGAGCATAAGGCTCGAGGACATAGATAACGTTGGTGTTACTTTAGGCAGGCACCTCACCAGTTTCGAGATGGGTGGCCACCACGCCTTCAACTACCCTAACCGGCAAGTGTACTGGAAGGAAGAGACAGTCGAGCTGGCCTTCAGGTTCTTTACAGAAGAGCTCGGAATACCTCCAGAGCACATCACGTTCAAGGAGTCCTGGTGGGAGGGCGGCGGCAACGCGGGCCCCAGCTTTGAGGTAACCGTTGGGGGCCTTGAGCTCGCGACACTGGTCTTCATGCAGTACCGTGTAGGCGAGAAAGGCTATGAGCCAATGCCGCTAAGAGTCGTGGACACGGGCTACGGCATAGAACGGATAGCCTGGTTCACACAGCACGTGCCTACAGCCTTCCACGCCATCTATGGCAGCATGCTAGACGATTTCCGCCGGTTGCTGGGTGTTGAGCCGGCACCCGAGAAGCTCCTCTGGGCAGCCGCCAGGGATGCCGGGCGGCTTGACCCGGAGGATCCTGCGAGCCTAGAGGCGTTCTACAGGCGTGCTGCTGAAGACTCTGGCCTTAGCCTCGAGGAGGCAAAGACGCTACTAAAGCGCGAGGCCAGCGTGTACGCCGTACTGGACCACACGAAGACAATAGCTCTCATGTTAGCGGACGGTATAGTGCCCAGCAATACTGGCGAAGGCTACCTGGCTAGGCTTGTGATACGACGTGCTCTGAGAATACTCAACCGCATAGGAGCAGAGGTTAGCCTAGCAGATCTCGTCGAGAGACAGGCCAAGTTCTGGGGAAGCGACTACTATCCACAGATGTTGGAAAACCTAGACTACATACTCAAGGTCACGAGGCTCGAGGAGAACCGCTACTACCGCAGCCTCCAGCGCGGCATGCGCGAGGTTGAGAAGCTCCTGCGGCGCCGCAAGAGCCTCACACTGGACGACCTCATACTACTCTACGATAGCCACGGGATACCGCCCGACATAGTCGCCGAGGTGGCGCGGAAGCTAGGCGTAGAGGTCACGGTGCCACATAACTTCTACGCCATAGTAGCAGAGCGGCATGGCGCAAGAGGCCGCGTCGCGCGCGAGATAGAGGAGAAGACGGGGCTCCCTTCAGACATAGTGGCCTGGGCTAACCAGTTCCCCGAGACAAGGCGGCTATTCCACGAAGACCCCTATATGCGGCGCTTCGAGGCCAGAATACTCGGCGTCAACGGTAACTATGTTGTACTCGACGCCACCGCGTTCTACCCCACCGGCGGCGGCCAGCTCCATGACACCGGCGTGATAGAGGCTTGTGGCGAGCGCAGGAAAGTCAAGAGGGTTGAGAAGACTGCGAAGAACGTTATCGTGCATATACTCGACAAGCCCTTGTCTAGCGACTGTGTCGGTGAGCTAGCTCGTGGCGAGATAGACTGGCAGAGACGCTACCGCCTAATGCGCCACCACACCGGCGTCCATGTTCTCCTTGGCGCTGTGCGGCGTGTGCTGGGCAACCACGTCTGGCAGGCCGGTGCCGAGAAGACGCCCGAGAAGGCCCGCCTCGATGTAACTCACTATGAGCTCCCAAGCCGGGAAGAGATAAGGAAGATAGAGGAGCTGGCTAACGCGGCGATATTGGAGAGGATACCGGTCGAGGCAAGGATAATGGATAGAAATGAGGCCGAGAAGCTCTATGGGTTCCGGCTCTACCAGGGAGGCGTACCTATGTCGCCGAAGATACGTGTCCTAAAGATAGGCGATTGGGATGTGGAGGCCTGCTTCGGCACACATCTATCAAATACAGGGGAGATAGGCTCGATAAAGATTGTTAATGTTGAAAAGCTGCAAGATGGCGTCGTTAGGTTTGAGATTGTGGCTGGGAGTGAGGTTGCGAAGTATGCTACGAGTCTCGAGGAAACTCTCGACGAGGCGGCATCCCTCGTAAAGGCGTCTAGAGCGAGCCTCGTAAAGAGACTTGAGAAGCTCCTCGAGGAACACCAGGAGATGAGAAAGAAGCTCAATGAGTTTAGGAGAATGTTGGCCAGGCTGCTTGTCGAGGAGGCGAGGAACAAGGCTGAAGACATTAGTGGTGTGAGGCTCTACATAGTCGACAGCAGCGATGACCTAGAGGCCGGCAGGGAGGCCATGAAGGAGCTGTCCTCGAGCACAGAGAGAGCTATCGTTGTACTCCTCTACCGGCGCGGCGATGGCATAGTGGCAGAAGTCGCCACGTCAAAGGGCACGGCTTTGGATCTACGAAAGCTGGCAAAGATGTTGGCAAGCAAGGGTATTCGGGGAGGCGGGAAACCGGCGCATATAACGCTCTATGCGCGTGGAGCGAGCAAGGAGGAAATAGTCAAAACCCTCAAGGAGGCTGTGCGCGAGCTACTACTGGGCAACGCCGCGTCTTGATACCACGTGAGGCATTTTACGACGCATACTTCCTCCTAAGTCGTGGCTATAGTCGTAAAAACGTACTCGACCTCATAGCTGCACGGTACCGCCTGGGCCCCATAGCCCGTAGACTCCTTGGCCGCTGTGTCCACGGCAGTGAGACAAACCGGGCGATACGTGCAAAGCTCGTAGAGGCGGGGAGCGTTCGGCGCGAGTGCCTGGCGGTTGATGTGTACAACCAGTTGGCAACTATCTATGCGGCCATGACTGGGCTCTCGGTCTACGTCTGTAGCGACGGATTGGCTCGCGATGCACTCGCTGGCGCAACTAGCACTGTTACGCGGCACCGAGAGGGGTTAGCCCGGCTTCTTGCAGGGGCGGTGGAGGCGCTGAAGCCCTCAAGGCTCTATCTGGTAGTCGATTCACAGCCCAGCAGGAGCGCCTTGCTGGCTGCTACTCTACGCAGTATCCTGCCGCAGGCCGAGGTATGGCTAGAGAAGAAGGCTGATAAGAGGCTGATAGGGCTCTCGAGGATCTGTATAATCGCTAGCAGCGACATAGTGGTTGTGAAGAGGGCTCGGCGTGTGTTCGATCTGGCAATCTACACGATAAGGCTGAGCGGTGCTGAGAGAGCGGTAACCGATATAACCCGTATGCTGAGAGAGCAGCATGGTGAATGGTGTAGGGCGGCGGGCCCGTAGCCTAGCCAGGATAGGGCGCCGGCCTTCTAAGCCGGTGGTCCGGGGTTCAAATCCCCGCGGGCCCGCCAGCGGCCTCCAAGGCCCCGCCGCCGGCACCAAAACACGGGCCCAATACCTACTACGGCCTTCTACGCCTCACCCAGCCCGTCCACAAAGCCGCAATTAACCCGGGGCTTCAGTCGCTGAGAGCTAGGGGGATAGAAGCTGCTGCTTCACGCAAACTATGCTATGCTGAGGCGCGGCCTGCCGAGCCTGCTTAGCAGGAAAAAGCCTATGCACGAAGGGTTAGTGTTGGCTGTGTGCGTTCCTTGTCTCCTCAGCTCTGGGTCTACTCGGGCAGCTCTATTTCGACTAGGCGGGCGTCAACGGCCTCCTTGAGCTCCGATTCGCACCATGCGTCACCCATCTTGACTATCTCTTCCTTGACTTTTTCTACAGCCTTCTCGAGGCTCTCGGCCTGTGCCTGCGCTCCGCTCATGGGTTCAACGGCTATGTACCAGGTAGTGCCGTCCTCGTCAACGTCGCGGTAAACCACTATACCCACACGGAGCTTCTTCCCGGCCACGGTGCCGTCACCTCTTCTTGTAGGAGGGATAGGGTGCGCCCTGTGGTCCCCGCTTAAACGCGTCGTGGCCCATGGAGTCTGGTGTGGTGGGGCAACTGTCCTAAACCCGCTAGGCCTGCCAAGAGACGGGGGTGGGCTGAGGGTGGTACGGTATCCTCTGCCTGGTCTTAAGGGGCTACGTGTTGTGGTTACTGCTTCTACGCGCGGCCTGGGTCGTGGCATAGTTGAGCGCTTGCTGGATTCGGGCGCAGTGGTTGTGGTCAATAGCGCGAGGCGTGTCAGCATTGAGAAAGTCGTCGCTGAGCTCCGTGGACGGTATGGGGCGGACCGTGTCTACGGGCTTGTGGCGGATATCCGCAGGCCCGAAGAGGCCGCGAAGCTTGTCCATGATGCCGCGGAGATTCTCGGCGGGCTTGATGGAGCGGTCTTTGTTCCGCCACCACCTCCTCCGGGGAGGTTCATGGAAGTGGGGGAAGAGCTTTGGAGAGAGTGGTCCCTAGCACTGACGTTATCGCCTGTGTGGTTTGCCCGCGCCGCGGTAGAGCACATAGAGCCCAGGGGTGACGGTGCTGGCGGCATAGTTTTTGTCACTAGCATAGCCGTGCGCGAGCCGATACCCGACATAGTGTTGAGTAACACACTCCGTATATCAATACATGGTCTAGTCCGTAGCCTCGCGCATGAGCTTGGCCCAAAGGGCCTCCGCGTCAATGCGGTGTTGCCGGGCTACTTTCTCACCGACCGTGTTTACCAGATAGCTTTGAAGAGAAGCCAGGAAGAGGGGAGAAGCGTGGAGGAAGTACTCACGGAGATGGGGAGGCAAGTGCCCCTCGGCAGGATAGGCAATCCTGAGGAGCTGGGTAACGTGGTCGTGTTCCTTCTGAGCCCACTAGCGAGCTATATACATGGCGCCTCGATACCTGTTGACGGGGGACGGCTCCGCAGTGTATTCTAGTAGGTGCTCCAGCGCTGAGGCCATCAGCCCCTAGGGGCGGGTATGGCGGCGGAAAACCGGATAGTGAGAGTAAGGATAAGGGGCATTTACGCTACAGCACTGACCCAGCTGGCTCTGGAGAGGGGGTTCCAGGTTGTACAGGCTTCGAGGATAATAGCAGACCGCTTCGGCATACCGCAGCTCGGTCTCCCAGCTGACGTCACCTTGAAAAACAATGATGGCAATCCATCCGAGCTGCTCGTCGTTGGTTACAGGTGGGCAGCGAGCCGTGTCCTCGAAGTCCTAAGGGAAGAGCTCCCCTATTCCTTCTACTGGGTCGGTGAGCCGCCCCTCCACGCAACAGTCAAGGCTACAGTAGTTGGTTCAATGGACGGCGAGTGTAGGGCCCGACTAGGCGATATAGAGGCCGTCGTGGTGGGTGAGCCTATTGAGTGCCGCCCAGGAGCCACAATAGTGGCGGGCGTTGTCAAGCCCGCGGTAAAGCTCGGCGAGAGGGCAAGGCTAGCTCCCGGTGCGAGAGTGATAGGAGACTACGCGATAGTGTCCTACACGCCAGGCGGGTACAAGGGTAGAGTCACGATAAGCGAGCATGTGAGGAATGCCGAGAAGCGTGCAGAGTTGATGAGCCTAGCATCAGACTATGTGTCGAAA
>JAMOSW010000070.1 GCA_027062725.1 Pyrodictiaceae archaeon
CCCGTTGAGCCTCTAAGCCAGCAGGAGAAGGACGCCATCGTTGCATGGTTCAAAGGCGAGGGCGCGAAGGCCCTCTGGTGTGCGACCGACAGCGACTACCCCGCCCAGGGCGGCAACATGGAGCTCGCTCAGCACATATGTAACGACCTATTAGACTACATGCAGCAGAAGGGTATTAACGTCAAACTTCGCAGCGACTATGTCAGCGTTGAGGACACTAAGAGCAACGCTGGCCGCTCCTACCGTGTCATAGCGCTGGTTGAGCCCGCCAAGCGCTACGATGCCGAACTGCTGGCACTGGGCGCTGAGAAGGTCCTAATGCATGGCCCCGGCGCAGTGGCATGGGTGGATGAGCAGGGCAACTGGCACAAGATAATAGACCCCAAGACAGGCAAGGAGACAGCGCCCGAGGACATCATACCCATACTGGTTACCACCGACGGCGGCCGCATAGTCGAGCACCAGCCCAAGAACCCTGGCGAGCCGGGCGAGCTTGGCTATGCCCATCAGGCAGGCGAAGAGGGCAAATTCTGTATAATGGCTGCTCAAGTCATGGACATCGATGGCCGCAAGGTGGTCATAGTCAGCGGCGAGAGCCCCTACTTCGGCTACCAGAGCATGGTTACCTACCAGTACCACGGCAAACTGCTGGATGGGCCCAGATTCTTCCGCAGCCTAGTGCTCTGGGCTACTGCCGACTTCGCAGAGCTCAAGGCCGCCAAGCAGATAACGCAGAAGAGCATGGAGGCTGCCGAGCAGGCCACAGCCAGTATAGAGCAGAGGCTTGCCCAGAAGCTCGAAGAGCAGACCGCAGACATGAAGAAGCAGGTGGAGCAGCTTAGGAAAGAGGTAGAGTCTCTGAGCAAACAGGTACAGGACCTCCAGAACAACGTCGCCAATCTGGTGCAGCAGCAGGTACAGACAGTACAGGCAAAGGCAAACAACGCCTACACGTTCGCAATAGGAGGCCTCGTACTAGCCATCATAGCGCTAATAGCGGCTGGTCTTGCCTTACAGAAGAGAAGCTGAACACACTGCGTGTAGCCCAGAACCTCGCATGCTTAACTCTTTTTATTATCTCGTCCGCCTGGCGACTCAGCCCTCGCGCACCTTAATCTTCTATCTCCCTGCCGGGAAGGATATTCTGCAGCCCCAGCGTTGATAGTCCCAGCTAGTTCTCGTGTGCAGACAATAGCTATGAATATCCCCGCAGTGTCAACTAGCCCTGACTGTACACGGAAAGAGGGCCATGCAGCGCCTACGCCTAACCCTTGTCCTGGCCATAACTCTCTCAGCGCTCTTCGCGGCAGCCGCCCTAGCCGCTGACACGGAGACTAAGAATGTTACAATCGAGATACCCAAGCCCAGTCTTGTAGCCAAGTTTGTACCTGGCGCAGTATTGTACCCCAAGCTAGCAACGCCGGCCTTTACAGCTCCCGGCGACGTCTTTGAACTGAGGCTCAGGGCAGGCATTAACGCCTCAAAGATAATCATTGATGACGGGTTTGGTCATAGCTACGCGCTCTCATACACAAAGGAGGGTGATGTGCTTAAGGTAAAGGTGCCGACAGATGCCGTCAGAGGAATATACGACCTCATAATAGTGACTGGTAGTGGCCAAGTCATAGGCGAACCGCATGCAGTGGTTGTGGCCGGCCCGAATGCCTACAGTAAGATAAACATCGTTCACGTGACTGACCGGCACTTCGGCGTCATAAACTCTAATGGTAGATCTGCGGCGAACTATGACCTGGCGGCTAACTTTATCGTCCTTGGGCTTCCAAACAACACTATAATTATAGACACCGGTGATGTTGCGGACACAGCCCGCGACATAGAATACACTGAATCGGTATGGACCGACTATCTGCTCGACAAGCCGCTGATAGGGATACCGGGCAACCACGACCATGTGGGCGCATCGTCCAACTACGCTAAGTACCGCGGACCCTGGAACTATACGGTAAGCATCTACGGGCTATACCGCGTGGTAGGTATAGACAGCGGCGGCGACGGCTATATAACCGGCTCGCAGGCAAGCTGGGCTGCGAAGGTTTTGACGGATAGCAAGGAGCCCGTCAAGATAGTTCTCTTCCACCACCCCCACTTCACCCATGTATGGGGCGACATACCTCACGTCTTCGAGGCGAAGAGTGCAGAGGATCTTTACCAGATACTTGTGAGCAAGAAGCCTGGAAGCCGCTACATGTACGTCTACAGTAGCTGGCTGGAAAACAAGAAGGCATTCAAGATGCTCGTAGAGGCAATGTACAGCGCTCCTGCCAAGCGTGTCGTGGCGCTATCTGGGCATGTCCATCTTGATAGCTACGCCGAGGTACACCGTACCGATGGTTCAGCGATTAACTATGTGGTGACGACCGCTACCGGAGGCTCAGTTAGGCCAGGCGACTACCACGGATTCCGCATAATATCACTGACCAGCGAAGGCTCCATAGCAATACACGGCGACGGCCCCCATGATGCCCGTCATGCAAGCTTTAACCTGGAGGGCGTCGAGGCCAAAATAGTGCATGGGCCAGCTGCTGTCAGTGCAGTGTTCTCGCTAAAGGGCACTAACGTCACAAGATACATGGTGAAAACTGTAGTGGCCATACCGGTGCCGAGAGAATACCTCGGCAAGAAGCTGGAGCTCCACCTAGTAAACCTAGACGGGTACCGGCTCCGCTGCACACCCCTCGGCTGCACCCTCTACGCCTACACGGACAAGCCGCCAGCAGAGGGCGTCGAGTACAAGGCAATATTGTACCAGGAGCCTGATGAGAAGCCTCCAGCGCTAAGGCTGACGCGAGTCTACCCGCCGAAACCCCTAGAGGGTAAACAAGTAGCGATAACCCTCAAGGTGTCTGACGACGCCTGGGGGGTAGAGCGGCTAGAAGCTATTCTCGTCCTCCCTAACGGCACGCGGATGGCTCTCCGCCCATCAGCCATAGGCGATACTGTGAGGATAATAGTGCCGCCTCTGCGCGGCGTGGAAAAGGCTAAACTGGTTGTCGAGGCAGTCGATGTGTGTGGCAAAGAGACTGTACTTGAGAAGGAAATAACTTACATAAAGCAAGCGGTAACAACCACAACAGAAATTGTAACCCAGAAGCCAGCCGAGACAGCGACCACCGCAGCCACCGCAACAACAAGCCCGTCATCGAAAAGTGAGACTCCAATGACGACAAAGAAGACAACAGCTACCGAGACTACACACAGTACTACAACAAGGCAGCATGCAGCCGCAACACCAGGCCAGGCGGCTGAGGCCAGTGACGCAACGCTAACAGTAGCCCTGATAATAGCTGGCGCGTTGGCAGCCTTTACAGCCATAGTTATCCGCGGACGCCGCTAGCGTGAACATAAACCCGTAGAGTGCACTCGCCTCTACACGCTTTTAAACAAGTACTTCGATGTTGCGTGTAATTCGGCTATGTTAGGTATATCGAGGAAGTTGGGTCATGGCTTGTGTGCTTTCAGACATTCCCCCGAAGAACATTTTTTTTCACGCGTCTCTCAGCGCAGACCTCAGATAGGTTGGTGCAGAACACCTCTATAATGGTGAGGACGGGCTTTTATGGGGCGCACCTCTGCTACATAGGCAACAATGGTGCCTGTAGAACTTCACAGAGGGGATATCTCTGAGCAGGCCATGGAACTTCTTAGTGCGTCCATCTATCTTCGGTTCCGTGGCCTCGTGGCTGGGTGGAGTCGACGCTAGAGTTTCTCTCTGCTGCAGTCTGAGCGATGTTGTGGCTAGGTAGCCTACGGGTCCTCATCTGGTATGGGTCTTCTATGGGAACTAAGCTGCAGCAGGCTCTTAACTTAAATATTAACTCTAGTGTGGCGCCCCAGTAGTCTATTGGCGGTAGCCTCGGCTAGGGTATGCGGTGCAGACGGCGACGACATGGGGAGGCATGGGTGCTGACATGGTCCAGCTTGCGTTGACGTACAAGAAACTGGTTGCACGTGACTTCCGCGTGCTCGCGGTCATAGAGCGTGAGATGGGTAGATACGAGTATGTGCCCCTAGAAGTCATTGAGAGGAGAGTGCGCCTGCCGTCAACGCATGTGGCGGCGAGTCTTCAGAAGTTGAACAAGCTGAAGCTGGTCAAGCGCAGACTGGGCGACTATGTGGGATACAGGCTAACCTATCTAGGCCTCGACATGCTGGCCCTGCGTAGCCTTGTTGAGCGTGGCGTCCTGGAGGCTCTTGGCGAGAAGCTAGGCGTAGGGAAGGAGAGCGACGTCTACTCCGGGCTGGCCCCCGGCGGTAAACGAGTCATAGTAAAGTTTCACCGCGTAGGGAGGACGAGCTTCCAGCGCATTGTGAGGGTACGCCACTATGCAGCAGCGAAGCCATATTCTACCTGGTTCGAGCTTGCAAAGGTTTCTGGGCAAAGGGAGTACCGGGCTCTTGAGGAGCTGCACCGTGTGGGCGCGCTTGTACCGAACCCGCTCAGCTATAGTAGACACGTTGTTGTAACCGAGTACATAGAAGGCGTAGAGCTGTACATGTACAAGGAGCCCCTTGATCCCGAGGCGATGCTGGCCAGCATACTCGGGACTCTTCGCAAGGCCTACCTCGAGGTAGGCATAGTGCATGGCGACCTAAGTGAGTATAACGTTCTCGTAAGCCTGGAGGGTGAAACAGAGAAACCCTACATCATTGACTGGCCCCAGTATGTTGAGAGAGACTTCCCCGACGCCGATCGCCTCCTGAAAAGAGACGTAGCGTACATAGTTAGATTCTTCTCAAAGCGTTACGGCGTGGACGTGGACACAGAGAGGGCCCTAAAATATGTCCGTGGCGAGGTAGAGGCGCTGTAGCCCCTGTTTCCCTCTAAGGGAGTAAGGTTGGCCACTCTGCGTCTAGGTTACGGCTGCGAGGTACTCTACAAAAGCCTGTTTGTAGTGTTAGATACTGTGTGTCTCTTCTAGGGGTAAACCTAAAAGGAATAAAGTGTTTCAGACGCCTCTTCCCCATACGGGGAGCCCTAATGGCGCTGGGTGTTACCAGGCTAAAGGGTGGTGAAGGCGCTGTGGAGGAAACCGCGAAGGAGGGCATCTTCGAGGAAGATGGCGTCCTAGTGGTGGCCGGCGAAGAGTACATCTATCGGGTCTGCAGCGCGTTGGCCAGTCCAACAAGGATAAAGATACTCAAAGAGCTTCTCAAACGGGAAGCTGACATCGGAGAGATAGCGGAGATGATAGCGCAGAGCAAGGCAAACGCCTCTACCCAGGTCAGACGTCTCGAAGAGATAGGCCTCGTCAAGTCGGAGTATAAGCCCGGTGTGCGTGGTGTGAGGAAGGTCGTCAAGGCTACAGTGAGAGAGATAAGAATCATACTAGAGCCCGATACGGAGCACGACTAATAACTTCTAAGGACGCGGGAGAATTAGTAGACTAGCCTGGCCCGTTTTTAGCTCCTATGTGGCAGTTTTCAAGACGGGCTCTCTCAATAGCCCGCATGAACTGTCTAAGATCAGCTTCACGGTAGGCAACGAACACTATTCTCTTCGGCAGCTGCAGGCCCTCACCTCTGGCCCGGTCCAAGGCTCTGAGCATAGCGGCCATGCTCTCCTCTGCACTCAGCCCGCCGACGCCGGCCCCCATGGCTGGGAAAGCGATGCACGCTACGCCAAGCTTGGAGGCCTCGCGCAACGCGGCATATGTGG
>JAMOSW010000071.1 GCA_027062725.1 Pyrodictiaceae archaeon
CGAGCAGGTAGAACGCGAGGGGTAGACGTCTCAAACCTACACCAGCCCACAACACTCCAAAAGCTATCCAATACTGCACTACGTTACACTGGCTACTGTTCCCTCTTGCGGAGCAAGAGTCTGGACGTGGGGTCTCCTCTAGCGGCGCCTTGCGAGAGCCATAGTGGCGGCCGCCAGCAGTGCCAGGACCATGCTGGCGGCCAGAGGGCTACCGGTTGCCTCGGCGAGGGCCAGGTACGGCCAGCCCAGCCTCGGCACACGGAGCGCGACACGGCCCAGGATAGCCTCGAGGGGCGCCGGCGGGTCCGGGGCCTCGTTCGCGTCGCCCCGGGCCACGAACATGCCGCCGCTGGTGTCCACAACCCGGTGGACTACCACGCTGCCGGACTGCGGGTCTGTGTAGGCCACTATCGTGCCTGGCTGGGGGCTGCCATCGAGGGGCGCCACGAGGACCAGGTCGCCAGGCTCTATCACGGGCTCCATGCTGCCCGTCGCCACGGCCAGGATGTAGTAGCCGCTATGCATCGCCGCCACCAGCGCGAGCGCCGCCGCCGCTACTGCTAGCGGCGTCAAGGCGTTTGGCCTGGTGCCGCGCTGCGCCGGCGGAGGCTGCGGAGCTGTGCGTGTATACGCCCACAGTGCCAGCGTGGCGGCAGCCGCCAGGTAGACGAGGTAGAGGACCTCGCCCCGGGCCGCCGGCACCACGGGGCTGAGCACCAGCGGCGCGGTGAGGCCCGCGGCGGCCAGCAGACCGGCGACTGCGCCGCCTGCCTGCCCCGAGGCCAGGGCAGCAGCCGCCACAAAGACGGAGGCTGCGACGGCCAGGAACCCCTGCACCGTGATCGTTGGGGGCGACGAGGCCAGGGCAGCGAGGAAAGCCGCCGCGGACGCTGCGGCTGCCACGCGCCTCCCCCGCTGTAGGGTTTCCAGCAGTAGGAGGCCGAGAGCCGAGGGGGCCAGGTAGCCGGGCAGCACGAGCAGCGTGTTGGAGGCCAGGTAGCCGGGGCTGGGTGCTAGGGGGTTGAGGGCTGGGCCGAAGATGAGCTCGAGCAGCCAGAAGCCGCCGAGAACCATCCCTGTCCCTGCCAGGGGGTAGGCAAGCCACTGCCTGGACGCCGGCATACGCCAGCTATACGCCAACACGAGGGCTATTAGGGTGAGCGATGCAGCTGCTTCAAAGCCCTGCGCGTAGGCCCCGCTAAGACCCAGGCGGTTAGCTAGGATGACCGCCACGTAGAAACCCATAGCCGCGTATGCGGCCACATTACGCGCCAATACCCGATGCACCAGCCTCTAGCCATACAGGTTGACACCGTTCCTCAAGGGGGAACGCGTGGAGCCACAAGAGAGGGCCCATGAGGCCCAATATGGAAAAGAGGGAGGGGTGCGTGAGTGAGCTACCCGGGGAAGGCTGGGGCCGTGGACCCACGTTAGCCCCCGCTGGGTACTGTGTACTCGTTCCACTGGACAGCCTCAAGCTTTATTGTGATGGTTATGTCGCTCCCCTGGGGGGCGGGCTGAAGCACGGTTATGTCGAAGCTCATGTCTGCGGAGTCGCAGTGGTGTAGCTGTTTGCCGAAGTTGTCCCCCCACCATATAGCTATGTCCGGCAATGTGTCATTGTTTACATCTATATGTACTCCGTGGCTGTTCAATATGTCCTCGTTTATCTCGTAGTAGTACTTCCCGTCTATCAGTACACGCCAGATCTTGACGGGTATGTCGCCATTGTTATGAACCTTGAACGCCACGTGGGTATAGTACCATGGATAGACATTGTGCAGGGTCACGTTAATAGTGTCATAGTCGCCGTCGCCGTCTGTGTCTAGGAGCTCTGCCCTGGTGCAGCCCACGTCCTTGTCAAGCTGTGTCGCGCTGGGGGCAGGATAGTAGGTCGCATTCCAGTCATTGCCGTGGTCGTAGCCGTAGCCGGGCGCCAGCCCACAGCCGTCCAGATATATCAGGGAGCCATTGAGGAACTCTATGTCGAGCTCGCCGGTCTCTACGTGGCTGTTAACCGCTAGGCCCTGGCTCCACATGCTATACGCGACACCGGCACCGGCGAGAACAAGCGCCAGCAGCGCCACCGCGTAGAGCGCCGAGCCATTTAACCAACTCATACGGGGTTCAGCTCGCACATGTTACGGTAGGTGCGCGGCTACATGGGACAGGGGGGAGAGCATGGAGGGCCGGCTACGGCGTGCAGCCGTAGCGGAGCCTCTCCCGGAGGGGCCCCGGCTGGTGGCGGAACGCCGCGCCCACTTCCCCACCACCTAGGGGCTCTCCGGAAGCTGTTGAGCTTCTCTGCCCTCCCTCTGCCCGTTAGTGTTGCAACAAAACATCTACCTGTACGTGTTCTGATATGCCCTTGCTGGCCTCTCCCGTTCCTTACTCGTTGCTATACGCTACTCATTAGGGTCCGCTTACTTCGTTCCACTGCGCGAAGGTCAGCTCCAGCTGGAAGCTGTAGCTGGCGTCCTCGTCGGCCTCCTGGTTTATCCCTATGCAGAGGGTGTAGGTGTCGCTGCTCTCGCCTGCATGTATCTGGGTCACATCGGGCACAGTGAAGGTCACGTTAAGTGCTGTGCTGTTGACGCCAGTCAGGTCGTAGTTGTAGAGCTTGACGGGTATCGTGCCAGTGTTGGCAACAGTGAAGTCTATGCACGCCAGGTAGCCGGGGTAGGCGTTTGATACGTCAACCTGTAGGACCACCTTGTTGCCGTCAGAGTCTACCTCCTGTACTTCGATGCTGCAAGCGCCCACGTCCTTGCCTTCGTCGTTGTTGAAGTTGCTATTCATCTGGGGGTCTGGGCCCTCGTCGCGGCAGGTGTAGCTGTCAAAGGATACAGCAACCTTGCCTGTCTCTATGTTGTTGTTTATCTGTAGAGTCTCGCTCCACATCGAGTAGGCAGCCGATATTGATGCGAACAGTATGGCCAGCAGGGCCATCACGTAGACGGTTTTCATACCTTGTTACACCACGCTTGTGGCAGGTAGTAAGAGGGCGTTGGTCTATACATAGACATTATGGACGCGTAGGTCAAACCCTTGCTCCCGACCCGGAGGCCGGCGCGCCAGGCCAGCCGCCTACACCTAGAGGAAGAGTCCAGACCAAGAACAGTGAACATAGTTAGGGTACACAGACAAGGCCAACACAGCTGGACCAAAGACTCATACACTTAAGTATCTGCAATTCCCAGTACACATAGTTGGGGGACATAGCTGCCCAGCCACCTCTTTCTCCCCTCTCCCGGCCCCACGAGGGGGCCCAAAGGGGGGCTAGGGGCAGGGCCTCTCGCTGGAAGGCCTGCGCCGAGGAGAGGGGCGGAGGGCAGCCTCCCCCTGATCGGAGTTGAGCACGTATGCGTTGGGATAGCGGGGTGCTGCCCCGCGACCGGCGCCGGGGCCGAGCCGAGATAGTCTACGACATCCTGGACCTCGTCGCACGTGAGGGCGCCGTACGCAAGAACCGGATAATGCAGCTCACAAACCTCAACAGCAGGGCTTTCAAGGAACACGTCGAGAACTATCTCATAGCCGTCGGGCTTCTCGAGCCTATCCCGCTGCGCGGAGGCCACGTCGCTTACCGCCTGACCCCCGAGGGACGCCAGCTCTACATACTGTTGAAGGCCGCGGACGAGCTGGGCGCCTTCTCCGACGCCAAACCCAAGCTCGCCCGCAACGGGCCGGCGGAGAGGGTGTTAAAGGAGGTGAAACGCGGGCTTGACGACGCGAGCATCGGCCTCGACGGTGTAGTGTCCGCAAGCATCGAGTGTAGCGGTGAGAGGATACCGGTGCGCTTCTACTTCCGCAGCACTGCGCTCGCGAAGCTACAGCTAGGACTCCTACTCCATGACTACGCGGCCACGCACAGCAGGCTAGCCATAGTCCTGCTGCCAGGCTACAACAACTTCAGAGAGGACGTCGACATAGTCTACGGGGGCTCCACGCGTGTGGCCGTAGTCAACGCCAGGGATGTCGACGAGGGCATAGGGAAGGCCAGAGCCAGGCTGGGCTGTGCCCGGAACTAGGATTTTCTCGCAGAAGAGGAGGAGCCGGCAACGGTGTTGGGGGTGGTGGACCGGCCGGGATTTGAACCCGGGACCTCTCGGGTGCAAGCCGAGCGCTCTTCCAGGCTGAGCTACCGGCCCATCCCTCCCCCCTAGGGGAGGGCGTGTCTCCATAGCCTGGCTGGCTCCCGCACAACATGGGTTTATAGTTGTTTTCCCGGAGCCTGGGAGCGGGTAACCGGTAAGGGCCCCTCTCAGCAGCCCCTACCTTGTCCTGGCGGGCGTGGCCGGGGGCCTTGGACGCTGCGACGCTGGCTGCGCTGCTTGTGCTTACTGGCGTTGTGCTGGATCTTCTTGAGATAGTTGTGCCTGGCTTCTTCCTCGCCGTGCCGGGCACAGCGGCTATAATCTACGGTGTGCTCATAGCCTTGTTTCCCTGGATACTAGAGGAGCCCTGGGGGCCGTGGCTTCTCGCCCTGCTGGCGGCGCCGTTGACGCTTGCCACAGTGTGGTTCTATCGGAGGCTGTCGCCGCCGCAGAGGCCTGTGACCTCCAGCTACGAGGGTCTCGTGGGTCTCGAGGGAGTTGTTGTCGAGACCGTTGTGCCGGACGAGCCGCGGGGGAGGGTCAGGGTGGCGGGCGACGAGTGGCCCGCGGTGAGCCGCTGCGGGGCCCTCCACCCTGGTACACGGGTCCGGGTCGTGGGCGTGGAGGGCGTCCATCTGATAGTCGTGCCTGCGTCTAGGCATGGAGAGGAAAGCTGTAAGTAGCGTGCGTTGCGCCTCCCTTGGGCCTGCGAGGGTGTTCTCTGCCTTGCCGGGCGTTTTCCTTGTCTTTGCAGCCCTCAGCCTCGGAGTGGCGCTTGCTGTCCTTGTGGCTGCCGGAGTTAGGGTCATCAGGCCATGGGAGGTCGGCATCTATATCCGGCTTGGTCGTTTCGTCGGGATCCTGCGGCCAGGGCTGCACTGGGTCCCGCCGTTCATAAGCAGCGTCTACCGTATCGACCTGCGTACACAGGTAGTGGATATTCCGCGGCAGGAGGTTATAACGAGGGATAATTCTCCTGTCGTCGTGGACGCGATAGTATACTTCCGCGTCGTTGACCCCAAGAAGGCGTTCTTCGAGGTAGAGGACTACCGCATGGCCGTAGTAGCCCTGGCGCAGACCACGCTGAGGAGTGTCATAGGCGACATGGAGCTCGACGAGATACTCTACAACCGTGCCGCGATAAATGCCCGGCTCCGAAGGATACTCGACGAGGCCACTGACAAGTGGGGCGTAAGGGTTGAGAGCGTCGAGATAAGAGAGGTGGAGCCGAGCCCGACAGTGAAGAAGGCGATGGAGGAACAGACCGCGGCGGAGAGGGAGAGGAGGGCCGCTATCCTCCGCGCGGACGGTGAGCGTAGGGCTGCGATACTGCAGGCGGAGGGAGAGAAGCAGGCCATGATTCTGCGGGCGGAGGGAGAAAGGGCGAGCAAGATACTCACCGCGGAGGGAGAGAGAATGGCGACCGTGCTTAAGGCCTTGGGCGAGGCGCAGAGGCTCCGCGTTCTAGCCGCCGCCTCCGCGGCGCTGACTCCTCAGGCGCTGAGCCTACTAGCCATGGAGACTCTTCAGAAGCTCGGCGAGGGACAGGCAACGAAGATGCTGATACCCATGGAGGTTACGTCGCTGCTCAAGAGCCTCTCCGAGAACCTGAGAGGGGCGGCGGAGAAGCCTCAGCCACCACGGGCCGACCTGGAGGCCCTCGAGGAGGCCCTGAAGAGGCTCGACGAGCTCCTAGGCCCGCTGCCGCGCAGCGAGGAGGCCGCCAAGGAGGTGGAGGAGTTAATGAAGGAGGCCGAGGAGCTGAGGAGGCGGGGCCCGAGCCCGGAGCTCCTGCGGCCCCCACGCGAGCTCGAAGAGAAGCCACCGCTGGAGGAGACAAGGGGCGAAAGCGGGGCCCAGCAGCGGCGGCAGACAGCGGAGAGCCGGGAGGCCGGCGGTGGACACTAGCTCGCTAGCCTGCCCCCATCCCCTCCGCCTTCCTCCCTCTTTTCCTTGCCCCGTAGCCAGTCTGGGCAGTCGACGCGCCCCCCGATGTCGACGTACTCCAGGCCGCCGGGTGCCGGCCTCGCCATGACGCAGTCGGGCACATCCCGGGCCACTACGGTGCCCGGGTATATCCAGCTGTAGGCGCCTATTCTGACACCAGGGAGGGTGGAGACGTTAACCCCGGTCTGCGAGTAGTCCCCCATGACCGCGCCGAGCTTGCGGAGCCCGGTGTCGACAAGCCTCCCCTTCAGCCTCACCTTCACCGTGGCGTGGTCGAAGCGCAGGTTAGCCGTCACGGTGCCAGCGCCTAGGTTGACGCCCACGCCCAGAACGCTGTCGCCCACGTAGTTGAGGTGCGGCGCCTTCGCGTCCGCCATGAGTATGGCGTTCTTGAGCTCGGTGTGAGCCCCCGCCCTGGAGCCCCGGAGGAGGAAGCTCCCCGGCCGGAGCCTGGCGTGGGGCCCCGCCACGCCCTCAACCCAGGCAGGGCCCTCCACCACCGTGTAGGCGTCGATACGGGCCCCGTCTGCGACGTAGACTGGGCCGCCGCGTATCACGGCCTGGGGGTGGATCTCGGCGCCCGGCTCCAGCGCCAGCCTGCGGCCCCGGGCCTTCTCCTCGAGGACGCGGCGGTAGACGGGGAAGAGGTCCCATGGCCGGCCGACGTCCGTCCAGAACCAGTCCCCATCCACTATCTTCACGCACGTCCTCGAAGCGAGTGCTGTGACCGCGTCCGTCAGCTCCAGCTCCCCGCGGGGGCTTGGCCGTAGGCGGCGCAGCTCCTCCTCGAGCCCCCCGCGGGGGAGGAGGTATATGCCCGCGTTGACTAGGGCGCCTGGCTTCGCGTCCAGCGGCTTCTCCCTTATCGCGGCGAGGCAGCCGTCCCGCGCCTCCACGACGCCGTAGTTCCAGGGCTCCCGGTGCTCAACCGCCGCAAGGGCCGGCGGGCCAGCCTCCACGAGGAAGCGGAGCAGGCCCCGCTCGGTGAATAAGTCCCCATAGGCCAGGAGTACCTCGTCGACACCCCTCGGCAGAGCCTCCAGGCCGACGAGCGCCGCATGGCCCGTGCCGAGCTGCTCCTCCTGCACAGCTATCCTTGCCTCGAGGCCAGACCCCTCCACGGCCGAGGCAATCATCTCCCCAAGGGGGCCCGGAGGCGCAACCACCACGTAGCCGTCGACAAGGCCCGCCAGCTGCCTCATGAGCCTAGTGAGGAGCGTGTCGCCCCCAGGCAGGGGGAGGAGAGGCTTAGGCCGGGTAGAGGTGAGGGGCCAGAGCCTCTCGCCGCGGCCAGCAGCCAGCAGCACAGCGTACCGCGCCACTACCTATCCACCTAGGTAGGGCCCCGGGGCACGAAAGCCGAGGCTGTAAAACACAGCCCCAGCCACCCGGGAGACGCGTAGCGGGCCCTAGTACGCAGAGGAGGGGCTGCACGACATGGAGGCTGGCGGCGCCCGCGGCATGGTGCTCGGCGTGGCCGCGGGGACCCTGCTGGAGGCACTGCTTGGGCTCCCCCTTTCGCCCATACTAGCCTCGCCGCTCGCTGGCGCGCTGGCGGGCTACCTGGCGGGGCCTCCCCCACACCGCGGCCTCCTCGCGGGCTTCTTCGCCGCTGTGGCGGGGACGGCACTGCTCACCGCGGCGCTGGTCGCCGTCGGCACGAGCCTCGCGGGGCTCCCTGGGGCGCTGTTGGCGGCCGCGCCAGCCACCGGGCTGGCCATGGTGGGGTTCTTTTCGAGCGTGTTCGGGGCCGCAGCAGGGGCCGCGGCGGCTGGGCTCCGGGCTGCACGTAGCCGCTAAGACCCCCAGCCCGCATGGGCCGGGGGCTCCTTGGCGTCCCTGGCTGCGGGCGCGCGGGGAACGTGGCATGGTAGCATGAGGACTCTCGTTGTCGCGGTGCGGGCGCGGGACAGGCCGGGGCTCTTCACCCGCATAGCAAGGATACTCCATGGGCTGGGCTGTAACCTCGCGACGAGCCTCGGCTACAGGGCCGACGAGGAGGCTAGGCTGCTGCTGGTGGCAGAGTGCCCCCTGGAGCCCGAGGAGCTTGTGGCGGAGCTCCGGACGAGGCTGCGGGAGGAGCTGGGGGAGGAGCCCGAGGTCGATGCGGGGGAGATCGGCCCCGACGCGGCCTCTATCGTGGCGGAGTTTGTCCGCGAGAAGCCCGGCCTGGTCACGGTCCTCGAGGCGTACCTCGAGCCCCCCGACCTGTTCGATGCTCTCCTCCGTCTCCCGCCGGAGGCGCGGCGCAGGGTCTACCCCCTACTGTCGCCCAAGACCCTGGCGTGGATACTTAGCGAGGCCGAGGAGGAGATACTTGAGGAGATGCTGCACACCCTGAGCCTCCGCCAGGTAGCGAGAGCCCTGCAGGAGCTAGACCCGGACGAGGCCGTGGACGTGCTGCAGAGGCTGCCAGAGGCGCTGAGGAAGAGGCTGCTGCAGGAGCTGCCGGAGGAGATACGCAGGGAGGCCGCGAAGCTGCTCCGGTACCCGCCGGAGACAGTCGGCGGCATCATGACGACCAGTGTACCTGTCGCCCGGGCGGAGGACACTGTGCAGGACGTGCTCCAGCTCCTCCGCCGCGGCGACTACGACGTCACAGACACCGTGGTCGTCGTAGACGGGGAGGGCAGGTTCGTCGGGCTCGTAACGGTGGAGGAGCTTCTCCGGGCACCGCCAGGCGAGAAGCTGTCCCGGCTCGCCAGGCGACCACCCATAGTCATAGGGCCAGAGGAGGACCGGGAGGAGGCTGCGCGGCTGATGCTGCGCTATGAGCTGCGCAGGCTCCCCGTGGTGGACGAGCAGGGGCGCTTCCTGGGCCTCGTCACGATAGAGGACGTGGCACAAGTGCTCGCAGAGGAGGCGGCCGAGGACATAGCCCTGCTGGGCGGCATGGAGAAGCCGCGGGAGAGGTATAGGCTTGCCTCGGTAGCCGACCTAGTCCGGACCAGGCTCCCCTGGCTCCTCCTCATCTACGTGATAGAGAGCCTCACCGCGAGCGTGATAAAGGGGTACGAGGATGTAATAGAGAGGATAGCCGTCGCAGCCGCCTTTATACCCCTCATAATGGACACAGGGGGCAATGTCGGCAGCCAAGCCAGCAGCATGGTCGTCCGCGCCCTTGCGCTCGGCGAGATAAGCGAGAGGAGCCGAAGCGACATACTCTACGTGGTACTGAAGGAGCTGGCCACAGCCGCAACCATAGGCGCCATCATGGCCCTACTGGGCTTCATCTTCTCCTACATCGTCGGCGGCAACACCAGGCTCGCCATCTCGATAGCCCTCACGCTCTTCATAGTAGTGATATTCGCCGACCTCGTCGGCGCAAGCCTACCCATAATCGCGAGAAGGCTCGGCCTAGACCCGGCGGCAATCTCGAGCCCATTCGTCACAACAATAGTCGACGTCAGCGTCGCAGTAATCTACCTCAGCCTTGTGGCGAAGCTCGTGCTGGGGCTGTGAGGACTGTGGCGGGCACAAGCCCCGCCCCCGGCGGCGGGGGATGCTGACTGTGGACCAGCCGAGCCCCACCCCCGCCGGGGGTCCACCCCCGGGAGACACGCCGGCAAAGGGGGAGGCCACGGCGCCTGGCACGAGCACCACGTACTATAGCGCTTTTGAAGCCCGAGAGCCTGCCGGGTTCCTATTCAACAAGTGCCACATGCGAAGTAGTGTAGGTGGGTGACGCAGCCGTGCCAGGCTTCGTAGACGCCATAGTCAACGCTGTGGCTGTGGCCACCGCGCAAGTTATAGTTGCTATACCGAGCATCGTCGCGGCAGCGCTGATAGTGTTCGTTGGCTACTATCTCGGCAGGATAGCGGGGACCGCGGTTGATAGGCTTCTCGAGAAGACCGGCGTCGAGAAGGTCTTCGACAGCACAGAGCTTGGCAAGGCGTACCGGAAGGCCGGGATAGATCTCTCCGAGTTCGTCGGTAGGCTCGTCTGGGCGTTCGCGACCGTCCTGGCAATACTCGCCGCCGTCGAATACCTCCGGATAGGTGGACTCGCCGGCCAATACATAGCATTCACTGCCGGCTACCTGGTGAGGATAGTAGGCGCTGTCATAGTGCTGACGCTTGGCGCCGCAATGTTCGAGCTGTTCTCGACGTTCGTCGCCAAGCAGTTCGAGGTCGTGCTGCCCCAGGATAAGAAGGACCTGGCAGACCTCATCAAGGACGTGCTGCTTGTCGGCCTACTGGCGTTCCTGCTAAGCATAGTCTTCAATATACTCCTGCTGCCCGGCAGCACCGTCTACCCGCTCATACTTGGTGTGGTCGCGATAGCGCTGGGCATAACGTTCTCTGAGAGACTCGTAGACATGATAACGAAGGACCACGAGGAGTTCAAGCCGGTTGCGGGCTACGCCAAGTTCCTCATACTCCTGCTGTTCCTGGTGATAGGCGCCGCTGGCATCTTTGGCACAGTGCCGGGTGCCAGCACGGTGATAGCCAACCTTGCCTGGGGCTTCGCCATTGCTGCCGGCCTGATGCTAGTCCCTGTGATGTACACGCTAGCGAAGAGAATGGCCAAGCAGGCCGCCTAAAAGATGCGGCTACAGATGTCACAGACCTACTCCCCACAGTTTTTCCGTAACCCAGGTTCTAACCCCTAGGGTCGCCCCTCCAGCCGCCCAGCCCCAGAGGGGCTGCATCCCTTCCGGCTGCGGGCTCTAGGCGTAGGCCTTGGCCTCGGAGAGGGGCAGAGGCGCCGCGTAGACCCTCGCGGGCCCCGGCAGCTGCTCCGCCGCGTCTAGAGCGTCCTCGCCGGTGTAGTCGCCGTAGGGGGTCTCCAGCGCCGCGCCGAGGGCAACACCGTCGGCCAGGTAGAGGGTGAGTGTCTCCCCGGTGAGGTAATCCACGCAGACAAGGCCCGTGAACCTGGCCCGGGTCAGCCTCGCCTCTATCTCCCGCATGGGCTCCTCTGCCTCGAAGACGCTGCTCGCTATACAGCCTATCCTAGCCGCCACCGCGTCGAGGGGAAGATTCCTGGGCTGGAAGTGTAGCTGGGGCTGGGTACTCCTGGCTCCTACTGCTGCCGCCACGGCCCGAGTCCCCGCAGAGGGGTCTTGGGCCGCAGCCTGGGGCTAGAGGGGTGGGGCCAAGTAATCCCGGCGTGATACCCTCCCTCCCCCGTAGAGGGGTGCTGGCTGCAGAATGGGGTTTCTAGAGGAGCATGCGGGCCTCGCGGCCGCAGCGATAGGGCTGCGCTGTGGCGGGGACGGGCCTGGCTGCGTGGTTCTACTCAGCCAGCCTGGCCGAGACCTTCCTGGCAGCGGTGTCGGCTGCGGCGACCGCCGCGGCCGCGGTGATGATCAGAGAGGTGAGCATCGGGGTCAAGCAGCTCCGGTTCGAGGCCCTGGACCGTGCCTACCAGGCGCTTGACTCCCAGGAGCTCAAGGAGAGCGTTGACTCTCTCTGTCGGCTTGGCGAGAGGTACTGGGCCGCGTTCAAGGCGTGTCTAGCCACGCGTAGCCCTAGGGACGCTCCGGGCCTGGTCAGGAGGCCAAGCATCGAGCTGAACAAGGCCGGCTACCTCGTCTACCGCGGCTTCCTTGAACCGGAGGACCTGGCGGCCGAGTTCGGCGGCTTCATTGTCCGGTCGTTTGCCTGTATGAGGCCCCTGCTGGTCTGCGTGAGGAGCCTCAGCGAGGACCCCGAGGAGCCGTGGTTCATGAGGAGGTTCGCGCTGCTAGCCTACGCTGTTTCTGAGGCCTACATGCTACGCCGGGGGTGGAGGAGGAGCCTCGCCAAGTACCTGGCCGGGTCTGCCGGCGGCAGCCTCAGCCCCCTGGCGGCGCAGCTCTACGCCGCGAAGATGTGCCGCAGCCTGGGCGGCGAGGAGGCGCTCTGCGAAAGCCTCCTACCAGCGCCGCGGAGCAAGAGGCTCCTCTCGCTCACACAGCGCCGCCTCGGCGAGGACAGGAGCCCAGAGTGGCTGAACCGGGTTGGAGAGGCCCTCCTGGGCCTTGGGGACGGCGAGGGCTGCCTCGGGGAGCTGAGGCGTCTCGCTGAGCGTGACTTCCCGCACCTAGTCCAGCTTGGGTGGCTTGAGCGGCCTCTGGCGAGACTCGCCGCGAGGCAGTACCCTCGGGGACAGCGGCCTCCAAGGTAGCATCCCGAGGGGAGGAGGCCCACGGGGGGAGCCTTATTCGCCAGCGTCCTTCTCTCCCCCTACACTCTTCCGGGGTGCGGCTGTCTCTTGGTGGCCCAGCTCTCGGAGCCCCGCCGGGGCGGCGGAGGCGGCGACGAGGAACTGCTCAGTAAGCCCTGGGTGCGGGAGGCTGTCCTCTGGGAGCCCGTGGAGTTTCACGGGAAGAAGGGGTATGTGCGGTGCAACCTGTGTGCGCGCCGCTGCATCATTGCGCCGGGCCGCTACGGCGTCTGCGGGGTCAGGAAGAACATAGGCGGGAAACTCTATACGCTCGTCTACGGCCTCCTTACCGCTATGAACATTGACCCTATTGAGAAGAAGCCGTTGTTCCACTTCGAGCCGGGCAGCAGCGTGCTCTCCATAAGCACGGTGGGGTGTAACTTCTTCTGCATGTTCTGCCAGAACTGGGAGATTAGCCAGTCCCGGCTAGAGAGGGGCCTCTACGGCAAGTATGTGCCGCCGGAGGAGGTCGTGGAGAAGGCCCTCGAGTACGGGGCAGACGGTATAGCCTATACCTACAACGAGCCTACGATATTCCTGGAGTACGTCCATGACGTAGCAAAGCTTGCAAAGGAGAAGGGCCTCTACAACGTCATGGTCACCAACGGCTACATGACTCCAGAGGCGGTGGACTACATAGGCCCCTACATGGACGGCGTCACTGTGGACTTTAAGGCCAGCGGCAACCCGGACTTCTACAAGAGGTTCATGGCCGTGCCGGACCCGAGCCCAATCTACGACGCTATAATCGCAATGAAGGAGAAGGGCTGGTGGATAGAGATAACAGACCTCATAGTACCCCGCTACGGCGACAAGGAGGAGGACGTCCGCAGGCTCGCCAGGTGGATAGTGGAGAACCTCGACCCCGAGACACCGTTCCACCTGCTAAGATTCCACCCAGACTACCGTATGACGAACGTGCCGCCGACACCCGTCGAGACGCTAGAGAAGCTTGCCAAGGTGGCGCAGGAGGAAGGCCTCAAACACGTCTTCATAGGCAACGTGCCAGGCCACCCGCTGGAGAACACCTATTGTCCACGGTGCGGCTACCCGGTGATAGAACGCTACGGGTTCATGATAACCGCGTGGAGGCTCGACAGGGAGAACAGGTGCCCCAAGTGCGGCTACAGGCTGAAGATACGGGGCAGGTTCCACGGGGGCAGCGGCAGCATAATCCCGCTCCTAATATACTAGCGCTGGCCTCCACACGCCGGCAATCACGTAGGCTAGAAGCCCGCCCCATATTTCCCCCCGCCCTCTCCTAGCCGGCAATAGCTGGGAGAGCTGTTGGCTAGGCGCGGGCTCAGCGGCGCCGTAGCCGCGGCGCTCCTCGTCCTCGTCTCCGTGGCGGCGGCCCTGCTGCTCTACCTCTGGGCGGGGAGCGTGGCGGCGGGCGGCGGCCAGCGGCCTCACGCGCTGCCTGCACTGAAGATAGATGCTGTTGAGCCTGTTCGTGGGGCTGGGGGCAGATGCGTCTACTTCCGCGTCTATGTCCGCAACGTCGGCACAGCCACCACGGTTATAGATGGAAATGCTAGCGGCTATGTTGAGGGCTTGGAGGGCGCGGTTGCCGCCGCGTCGGCTCCGCTACGGGAGCGGCGCCTCGCCCCCGGGGACTCGGCCAGCTTCTCACTGGTGCCGCTGTGGGCTGTTAATAGGCCAGGCAGGGTCAGGGTTGTGGCCTCGGGGGGTGTGGAGGCCTCCGCTTCTGTGCGGGGCTGCGGCGTCTCCCCGATTGGGACGGTGCTGCTGCTGCCGGCTGTGGATGGGGCCTCGGCTTCGAGGCGGCTCCCGGGCGGTGTAGTCGTGGGGGCACGGGTTGAGTACGTTACCGCCTCGGGTGGGGAGACGCTCTACCGTGTCTGGTACAACGTCTCCCTGCCGGCGGGCGTTACGTTGACCTATCTCCGGGCCGAGATATTGACGGTTGATGGTGTGCATCCTGTCTGGGCCGGGAACCCCGTGGTGGAGTACACGTCCACGGTGTCTGGGCCTAACTATGTGGCGGACTACTGGGAGCCGGTTCGTGAGTCGGAGTTCCCGGTGACTGTCGTGGTTAGCGTTGAGTATAGCTACTCCTAGTTGCTCTCAGTGTGGTCCCGGCTCTTGACCCCCTGTGTTGGTTTGTTTCGGGCCCAGGGCTCCGCCTATAGGGTAATACCGACGGCTGTTCTCCTCCTATGGTGGGGTCGGGCCTGGCTGTAGCAGGGATTCTCTCCTCCTGTCAGGCCAGTGGCGCATAGGGGAGGCGGCGGCTGATGGCTCAGCGGTTGCCGCGGGGGAGGCGGGGCGGCGAACCGGTAGGCATGGTGACGGGGGACTCGAGGCCAGACTACTTCGTGTTCAGCGTCGACCCGTCAAGCGTGCCGCCCCTCTACGACTACGTCTATGTCGAGACGGTGGAGACCCCGCCTGGCGCGGATGCGCCGGTTAAGGTCAAGGTGTTGGCACAGATAAGGGCTGTGCGTAGGCTCGCTGTGGGGGTTACGCCGGAGCATCCGTGGCCCGTGTTGAGGAACCTCAGCCTCCCCCGCGGCAGCGACACCGTGGTCGCCACGGCGAGGGTGCTTGGGTACAAGTGGCGTGGACGCATCTACCTGCCGCGGCGGGCTCCTCCGGTCGGTTCCTGGGTCTACCTGGCGCCAGACGATCTCCTGGTGGAGTTCTATAGCGTGGAGCCCTCTCGGAGGCTGCACGTGGGGAGCCTTATCTCGCGGCCCCATGTGCCCGCGTATCTTGATGTTGAGGGTGTCAAGCGCCACGTGGCTATTATAGCGGCGACGGGTGCGGGCAAGACGTGGGCCAGCGTTGTGCTGATAGAGGAGCTCCTCAAGAAGGGTGCCACCATCGTTGTCCTAGACCCGCACGGCGAGTACGTTGCTATGAAGCGTAGCGCGCACAAGCTAGGCCCAGGCTTCGAGCACGCAGTGAGAGTTGTCAAGGCCCGGAGGGACCAGGAGGGCGACATACAGTACAAGGTAAGCATAGCGGAGATGAGCGCGGAGGAGCTCGCAACTATAGCCGGAGTACCCTCGAAGGCGACCAGGATAAGGGCCGCCATTGCCGGCGCGAAGCGCGTCGCCCGATGGGTGGCGGAGGCAGCCGGCGACCGGGCACGGTGGCTCGGCCTACGTGGCCTCGTGAGGCTCCTCCAGGCTGCGGTGGACGCTGTCGAGGTGACGAGGCTGCAGGGCGGGGGGCTGGACCGGTTCGCCCAGAACCTTCTACGGGGCATAGCCCGCCAGGTGGCGAGGGAGGACATAAGCGAGGCAGTGAGGAGCCTCCACAAGCTCGAGCAGATAGCTGCGATAGACGAGGGCCTGGCGCGGGGGATAAGGAGGCTCTGGCTCGCGCTCGGCAAGGACCCCACGCCGGGCTATGACGCGATAAGGTACCTGGAGGAGCTGCGCAGGATAGGCGTCTACGGTGTGAAGCCTGTTCCGCTTGACGCGCTCCTGGAGCCGGGCACGGTGACCGTGGTCAACCTGGCCGGGCTCAGGGCCGAGGTGCAGGACCACGTAGCCTACAACATTATGCAGAGAGTGTTCCGGGCCAGGCTGCGATACGCTAGGGGGCTTGAGGGCGAGTCCTACCCCTACCCCGTGGTGCTCGTGGTAGAGGAGGCCCACAGGTTTATGCCGCCCCCGGCTAAGAGGCTGACGAGGAGCAGGGAGATAGCCGCTACCATAGCCAGCGAGGGCCGCAAGTTCGGCGTCTTCATGGTGGCCATCACTCAGCGCCCGTCGAGGATAGACCCGGATGTGCTGAGCCAGCTTCAGGGCCAGATAATACTGAGGATAGTCAACCCCAGGGACCAGGAGGCGGTCCGGGATTCAAGCGAGCAGGTAAGCCAGGACCTCCTCGACAACCTCCCCGGCCTCAACACCGGCGAGGCCGTCGTCGTGGGCCCCCTGGCCCCCAGCCCGCTCATGCTCAGGCTCCGGGACCGGGTGCTCGACTATAGCGGCGGCGACCTGAGCCTAGTCGAGGCGTGGGCCGCGACACGGCAGGACCAGCGCCTGGTTGAGGAGATGCGCAGCGAGGCCCTTAAGAAGCTCAACCGGCTCCTAGGCATGGACTACCGCGACTTGGCCGAGGCGCTGGCAGCGCTCACACGGGTAGACTTCGACCGTGACACCGTGGAGCGGGGCCTCCGCATACTGGTCCGGGGGGAGGCGTGGGCCAGCTACAATAGCGTCACCAGCACAGTCTACGGGGAGGCGAGGATAGCCGGAAAAACCTACGAGGTCAACGTGAACCTAGCGGATTCCACGTTCTCCTGCAGCTGCGGCGCCGAGACCAGACCATGCAGCCACGTGGCCGCGGTCCTCATCCGCGCCGTGCTGGACGAGGTCATGGCCAGAGAGGCCGAGACGGCGGCAAACAACCTATGGGGCGACTACCTCTAGCCCCCTTAGAGGGCCCTAGCCGCCATTATGGCTGCCGCGAATAGCATAGTCGCAGCGAACAGTAGCCTCAGCGCCCTATCGCTTAGCCTTGCGTGCATCCGCGAGCCCAGCTGTGAGCCTGCGACCGCGGATGCTCCTAGAGCTAGGGCGAGTCGTGGATCGAAGCCGCCGCGCAGACTGTGGGCTATGAAGCCGAACGTGCTGGAGACCAGGACGAGGAACGGGTTCGTGCCTATAGCTACTCGGAGCGGTACTCCCCCGAGGAGGACGAGTACGGGCACTATCAGGCTGCCACCCGAGATCCCGGCCATGGCGGCCAAGAAGGCTATGAGCGAGACTGGGGCGGCCACGGCCAGCGGGTTAAACTCGTACACGTAGCCCCCCGTCTGGCGCCTAATCCTGGGCCCTGGCACCCGGGCGCTCTTCAGGCTAAACCCTCGCACTATTAGATAAGCCGATATTACGAGCATCGACGAGAAGATGAGCTTAAGGATCCTCGCCGGCAGCTCACCGGCAAGATAGCCTCCAGCGAAAGCTGCTGCAGCCACTACTGTGCCCGTCATTGCAGCGAGCAGCCAGTCTACTAGTTTGAGCCTTCTATGGTAGACCAGGAGCATTGAGAGACCCTGCAGCATGAGCACGAACAGTGTTATGCCTGCAGCCTTATAGTATGGCAGCCCTTCGAGGGCTACAAGGATAACCATGAATAGCTCGCCGCCACCCTTACCAAACATAGAGTAAAAGAACGACACCGCCAGGAACAGCAAGGCAGTTACAACGAGAGCGTACATCCCGACAACCCCTCGGGGAGACGGCAACACAACTGCCTCTATACGCCTAGCTTCGCGCGACACCAGCCGGCATAGCGTAGGCAGGGTAGCCGCACTGCATCTAAGGCAAGCCCCGAGGATGAATGGGGAAAAAGAGGGGAGTACGGAGACTGCTCTATTTTGGACACCTCCCTGTTGAGGGCAGTAGCGTCACTCTAGTGCGGCCTTTTCTGTGGGCTTGACCTCGTCGGGGGCGCCGTACTTCTTCGCTAGCTTCCTAAGCAGGTCTCTGGGTAGCGGGTAGGTGGTCTTCTCTGGGAAGATGCCCTGAGGCCTCACCATCAGCACCAGTATGATTATGAGGCCTAGTATTATCGGGTCTAGCCAGACCGGGTCGAAGGGGACGAGGCGGGCTATGTAGTCCTTGTTGAAGGTTATGAGCTGCCTCGCTGAGGCCAGTATGGCGGAGCCGACGAGTACGCCGAAGTTGTTGCCTGCTCCACCCAGTATCATCATGGCCCATGGCCAGAAGGTCCATGAGACCCGGTTGTAGGTGGTCGCGATCCAGCCGAGCGTCCACATGATGAACACTGCGCCGGCCACTGCGGCGATGGCGGAGCCCAGCATCAGGGTCTTAAGCCTTATCTTGGCGGTGTCCTTGCCGAGGGCCTCGGCTGCGACATCGTTCTCCCGGACGCCTTTGAGGAGGCGGCCAGCCGGGCTCCTCACGAGCAACTCCATGTAGGCGTAGACTAGGGCCAGCAGGAGGGCGACTATTAACAGCGAGGACGCCATGTGGGCTTGTGGCCCTAGGAACCCGAAGATATTGTCTAGCCACGCCAGCGCGTTAGGTACTGTGAGGCCCTGTGTCCCGCCGAGGAGGCCCACGTTGTAGGATATTATGAGCGCCGCTTCGCCTGCTGCAAGCAGGGTTATCGCGAGGTAGTCCTCCCTTAGCCTCGCAGCTGGGTAGGCGGCAGCCGCACCCACCAGTGCGCCCAAGACGGCGGCGAGGACTACCGTGAGCATGAAGACTAGGAAGCTGACGCCAGGGCTAGTGGTGTAGTACTTGGTTAGCTCTGTCGCGACCAGGCTGTTGTAGCTTGAGGCGTAGAGCCCCAGGGTTATGTTCTGCGGCGGCAGGCCTGTGAGGTTAGCTATCTCCGCCTTGTAGCTCTGGGGGAGCAGCAGCATACCCAGGTAGCCGGGCACGATTGCACCCATTATGGCGCCGACTATCACCGCTAGGTGGCGGCCGAAGTTGGGTATGCCGGTTAGGCCTGCCTCGAGGTTCAGGGAGAGTGTCACTACAGCATATAGGGCCATCCAGAACCAAAGCTCGGGCGTGAAGAACACGCCTATGATTGGTATCTCGGAGAGCGCGACCATGCCGCGTCACCTCCCTGCCACGGCCTCACCGTATGCGAGGGAAGCGTCTCTACTTGCGGGAACGTATGCGTGAAAACAGCCTCCTCCAGTTGATCCCCATTATGCCCTCGGGGGCCACGAGCAGCGTTACAATGATGAATATGAGGGGGACCGCCCTCTTGTAGGTGACCAGGTTCACGCCGGTGATGTCGCTTAGTATCTTAGTGAGCAGGGTCTCGCTGAGGCCCACAACGTAGCCGCCCACAACGGCGCCGAGGAGGCTGTGGAGGCCGCCCACTATGCTCGCAGCGAACACAGCGACTACCTCTATGCTGCCGGTCGCCGGGTTGATGCGCTGCACGAACGCCATCATGCCGCCGGCGAGGCCCGCGAAGCCGCCGGCAAGTATCCAGGAAACCATGTTGACGAGGTCAACATTGACGCCCAGCACTTGCGCCAGCGCCGGGTTCTCGATGCTAGCCCTCATCGCTATGCCGAACCTAGTGCGGGTCAACAGCAGGTATAGGGCCACTAGGGAGCCTATCATTATCCCGAAGGATATCCAGACGCCGAGGCTGAGCCCAGCAACCTTCTGGATAACGTAGGCTTTGAGCCTCCAGTCCCTCGTGGTCCCCGTGACAGGGTTCATGCCGCGGAGTATGTCGGCAAATATGTTCAACACGCCTAGCAGTATGAGGTCGACGCCGAGGGTGGCTATCATGAGGCCGAGGGGGGTGGAGCCCCTCTTCTGGAGGGGGCGGAGGACGAGGAGGTACTCGAGGAGCCCCGCGAACGCGCCCGCGAGGAAGGCGGCGGCGAAGCCGAGGCCAAGGGGCTGCGCGAGCTGGAGCTGGCTAAGCTGGTTACCGAACATTATCGCTGCGATTGTGAATAGGGCGTAGGCGCCGACCATGGCAAGGCTTCCGTGGGCAAAGTTTGGCACCTTGGTGGTCAGGTAGGTCAACGTGAGGCCAACCGCCAACATGACAAGTGTGTTAGCGAACAGGAGGCTGTTCTCGATGTACACCGGGCTAAGGTTGATGACCACGCAGCCCCACCTCCTCCCTCACTGTACCGTGCTACTTGGCGACCTCCTCACCCACTAGGCCTAGGTACATGCGGCCCAGGTCGGGGTGTTCGAGCAGCTCCCTCGCGCCACCCTCGAAGACGACACGGCCGCCGACGAGCAGTATGCCCTTATCCCCTATCTCGAGGGCTTTCTTCGCGTTCTGCTCCACGAGGAGTATCGTTATACCATGCTCGTCCCTCAGCTTCTGTATTATGTCGAGTATCTCTAGGGCTATCTTTGGGGCCAGCGCCGCCGTGGGTTCATCGAACATCATAAGCTTGGGGCGTCTTATCAGAGCTATGGCTATGGCCAGCATCTGGCGCTCGCCGCCGCTGAGTGTGCCTGCCTTCTGGTTCATCCTCTCGCGGAGGATTGGGAACATCTCGAGAACCTCCTCGACGCGGTCTCTTATCTGGTCCTCGGGGAACCCGTAGCCAGCCATCTTGAGGTTCTCTCTCACAGTGAGCTTCGCGAAGACGTTGTCCGTCTGGGGCACGTAGGCTATGCCCCTCTTGGCTATCCTGTGAGGCGGGAGGCCCGCGATGTTCTCGCCGTCGAATATTATCTTGCCGCTGTAGACGTTTGCTATGCCGAATATCGCCTTCAGCGTAGTCGACTTGCCGCTGCCGTTCGGGCCCACTATGACGGTTATCTTGCGCTCAGGCACCTCGAAGCTGACGTCAAAGAGTATCTGGAGGCGCCCGTAGCCCGCGTTGACTTTCTCGAGCCGAAGGCTCGCCATCACGTATCAGCCTCCGAGGTAGCTGTCTATAACGAGCGGATTGGAGACCACCTCTTCGGGCCGGCCCTCGGCTATGAGCCTGCCACGAGCCATCGCGTAGACGTAGTCAACATACTTCATTGCTATGTCCAACCGATGCTCTATTATAAAGAACGTTATCCCTTTCTCGTTCTTGAGCCTAGTTATGAAGTCAAGTATCTGGTGCGCAAGCGTGGGGTTCACGCCAGCGATAGGCTCATCCATGAGGAGGAGCTTGGCGCCGCTCATCAAGGTGCGGGCTATCTCGAGGAGCTTCATCTGGCCACCGCTGAGCATCCCGGCAGGGTGATCCCAGAGGTGGATGAGGTTGACGAGACGCAGTATCTGGAAAGCCTTCTCTACGAGCTCCTCCTCCTGGCGGAGCCAGGAGAGGCGCCGCAGGGGGGAGGCGAAGCTCTCGCCTGGGTGCCTGGGTGCCGCTAGGAGCACGTTCTCGAGGACAGTGAGCCTGTAGAAGGGTTGGGGGACCTGGAAGGTGCGCGCCATGCCTAGGTGGTAGAGCTCGTGGGGCGGGAGCCCGGTGACGTCACGGCCCTCGAAGATGACGCGGCCATTGTCGGGCTTGTAGAAGCCGCTTATCACGTTCAGTAGCGTGGATTTCCCGCTACCGTTAGGGCCTATGAGGAGGGTGAGCTTCCCCCTCCAAACCTTGACCGAGACATGGTCTACGGCGACGAGGCCACCAAAGGTCTTCACTATGTCGCGGGCCTCGAGGATTACGTCGCCTGCTGGGGCTTGCTGGCCGGTCTCCGCCGCTACGGCTGCCACGGCGCGGCCACACCTCCCAGGGGATTATCGCTGCCCTACATTGCGGCGCGGATTTGGCGCATTTCCTTGCTCACGGGTTTTGAGGGGCACACTTGTGGGAGGCTCCCTTTTTCAAGGTTGCCCACGACAAACACTGCGGAATACCGGTTAGATGAAACTTGTGTCTTCTATCACGCGAAACTCTAGGCTTATAAAGTGCCACACCTGTGGGAGCGAGACACTCACGGCCAACTCACACACGAACAATGAGCCATGAGGTGAAGAGACGTGGCCCAGAACAAGGCCCTAATAGCCGGCGCAGTCGTGGCCATAATAGTTGTTGCTGCTGCCGCATTCCTCATAGCCGGCCGTGGCGGGCCCGCCGCCACAAGCCCTGCTGCCACAAGCCCAGCGGTCACAAGCCCCGCCGCCACAAGCCCGGCGACCACAGCCCAGCCGACGACCACGCAGCAGACCCAGACCATGCAGGCCGGCGGCGTAAGCGGCACGATAGAGATCGGCGCCCTGCTGCCCCTGACCGGCGACCTGGCTAGCTACGGCGAGAACAGCAAGGCGGCCCTCGAGCTGGCCCAGCGCGACATCAACGCCTTCCTGGAGAAGGCCGGTGCACCATTTAGGATAAAGATAGTGGTTGAAGATAGTGAGACTAAGCCCGAGGTTGCACTGCAGAAGCTGCAGGCCCTAGCCGCTAAGGGCATAAAGGTAGTCATCGGCCCGATGACAAGCGCCGAGGTGAAGCAGATAAAGAGCTACGCCGATCAGAACAAGATAGTGGTGATAAGCCAGAGCAGCACCGCTCCCAGCCTGGCGATACCCGGCGACTACATATTCAGGTTCTGCCCGACCGACGAGATACAGGGCCCAGTGATAGCAAAGATGGCTAAGTTCTTCGGCAAGAAGGCCATAGTTATCATGTGGCGTGGCGACGCCTGGGGCGACGGCCTCCACGACGCCGTCAAGAAGGCCGCCCAGGAGCTCGGCATAGAGGTCATCGACGGCCCCAGGTATGACCCGAAGGCCAAGGAGTTCGCTAACGAGGTCGACCAGCTGGCCCAGAAGGTTCAGGAAGCGGTTAACAAGTATGGTGCCGACAAGGTTGCCGTGGTCTACATAGGCTTCAATGAAGTCGTCCAGGTGTTCACCACCGCCAGCCAGTACGACGTGCTAAAGAAGGTGATGTGGTTCGGCAGCGACGGCACCGCCCTACTAGCTGAGTTACTGAAGAACCCGGTGGCCGCCAAGTTCGCCGCCCAGGTGAAGTTCCTCAACCCGATATTCGCTGCAACCAAGAGCCAGAAGTATGACAAGATAGTGGCCGAGCTGAAGAAGACACTGGGCAGGGAGCCCGACACCTACGCCCTCGCCGCCTACGACGCCGCCTGGGTGGCCGCGCTAAGCATAGCGGTGACCCAGAAGTATGACGGCGAGGCTATAAAGAACATACTGCCCGATGTGGCCTACAACTACTTCGGCGCTACCGGCTGGATAGTGCTCGACGAGGCTGGCGACAGAGCATTCGCCGATTACAACCTGTATGTAGTAATAGAGAAAGACGGCAAGTACACCTGGGAGCTGGCCGGCGTATATCACTACAGCAGCGACAGCTTCACCTGGAACATAAAGCTACAGTAACGACGGCAATACCAGACTAGAGACGGCAATCAATACTTGATAATACACCAACCTTTTTGCAGGATATTGATACTTTTTCCTTTTTCACTCTTCTCTCTGCGTTAACCTGCCCTGGACTCCCTACCCTAATCGCCCTAAGGAGGCCAAAGACGGCCTAGCACCTGGTCTCTATTCTAGCCCGTCATACAATCAGCGTCACGGAGGATAGGCATGATGAGAGAGCAGAGGCTTCTAAGCACTTTCTCTAATACGTGAGAAGCATCAGACTTGGCCTGATAGTACTTCCTTACCGTACCTTCCGGGCCTCTCGCCCAATAGCTGTCGACAAGTCCAAGCTTCTCGAGCCTCTTCAGAGCATCATAGATAGTGCTTTTTGGCGGAGTCTCGCCAAGCAGCTCCTCTATGTGTTTCATCACAGCATAACCGTGGAGAGGCCCGTGGCTGACTAGAAGCTTCAGAACCATGAGAGCCATGAGTCCTATCCTGGCGTCACGTAGCAAACTTTCTGCAGGATCCTTTTGCTTCAGTGCGCACCACCTCTCGGCGTGCAAACGTTGAAAGGGCTAGAGCTGTCACCGCGAATGCTAATGAGGCTGATATTCCTGCAGGTGGAGCTATTATTCTCGACCCATTGAGGAGCACAGCATAGAGACCGGCAACTGCGTTAGCAATACCGTGGCCCACGGCTGCTACGTAGATGTTACCGGTTGCGAGACGAAGCAGAGATAGCACAGCCCCAAAGGATATCGTGAAGAGAGTGAATACTATAATAGCTATGAGCCCTTTAACCGATCCTCCGCATTGAGAAAGTATGCCGTTAGAAAAGTTATAGCCATTAGCTATCAGGGGAGCATGCCATAGACCCCACATTATGCCTATTACAAGTAGGGCCTTCCATGTTCCTATTTTAGCGCTAAGTGTGTCAAGTAGGAATCCACGCCATGCAAGCTCTTCTCCGATAGCTACAAGGCCGTTTATAGTTACTCCCGCGACGAGACCGGTGATAACAAGTAGTGCCAGAAGACCGATGCTGATGCCGGGTATGCAGGGTACTAGCGGTATTCTAAACAAAACTGTAGCAATAATTACTGAAAATAGATAGCCTCCATTGACGACTAGTGCTGTTAACACAACGTCTTTTAGGCTAAGTTCTTTAATATCGCGCTTTATACGATCTAGGTAGCTACGGCTATTTCTTGAAGCAACCATAACCCCGAGAGCCGGTGTCCACATTCTTACAGCGAGCACTGCGACTAGTAGAGATCTTCTAAGGATCCTTCTAAGGATCGATGTATCTCCCCATAATAGTGGCAGTACAATGAGGTAGTCTAGCGCGAATGCTGTGCTATAAGCTACTAGAGTAAACGCTAAGAGAGCGTATTTGTCCCGCAACCTAGGATAATCCAATGATAGTCCGAACCCCGCACTCCTCCTCGATACAATTTATATATACGCTTAAGTTTTTATATGTTAGTGCTCTCATAGTATGATTCCGGGGTTCGGACTATATGACCGCGTATCTATTCTCTCCTCAACCTACAGGTATAAGCTGTACAATTAGTGGATCAGAACTGCTTAGTGAAGAGCTAAGAAGCCCTCTAATGATACTTGCAATAGCGCTAGATATCGGGCTGCTTATTCCAGCATCCTTTATATTGGTGAAGAGGCATCCTCGGCTTAGGAAACACTTGAAATATTTAGTTCCTGCGTTAGCCTCTGTGACACTAGCTATAGTGGCGGTGTCAACGATCTACGCTATCCGTCCAGGCCTAGACTACGGTGTATGGCTTAACAACACCTATATCAACGTAAGATTTTATGATAACAACACAGCTAAATTGGACCTATGTAACACAAGTATAACGCTTACATCGGCACGTAAGGCTCTCGGTATGCTCTCATTACGGTTAAATGGGCTCGCTGACCCATTCTCCGGCATTCACATGGGCTACTACCATACAACTAATCACACCAGCGCCCGTGTAATCATTGTACTAAGTAGCGACTCTAACAAGGAAAAAGCTCTTGTATTCCATTATCAAGGAGAATATGTGATAGTGTCACTGCCCTGTATAACAGATCATTTCTATAAGGAATTACTGTACGCAAGGAGTAGTATCTGCCAAAACGTTAAGCAAAAATCTAGGTAGATGTGTAGGGGACGAGAAATCCATGTCTCTACATCTTGTAGCTATGCTTCTAGGCCTCGTACAAGCATTAATGGCTCTGATTTTGCTGCTCATATCTGAAAAGTTGGATGTAAATCCTCTCATAGGCTTTAGGGCATCGTACACCATGGCTAGCAAGAAGATTTGGAAATATTTCAACAAGCTTGCAGGCAAAATACTACTTGCCATTGGGGTTGGGGCTGCACTCATCGGGCTAGAATATGGCGTCATCGCTGGGACTGTTTTTCTCCTATTCAGCGATATCGCTGCAACCATAGCCCTAATAGAGTACTCGCAACTATACGCTGAGAAGCAGTTGCTTACAGAACCGGCTGTACTAGCGCCATCTAGACCCATCCCGAAACTAGGACATAAGCTCCGGCTACTCGTGGCGTCCATAAGCATAGTCTCCGCAGTGTTGACGCTGGTAGTTGTTGCCGATCTCTTATCGCGTGGCCTACTTGATACATCTCTTATTCTTGTTGCCTTCTCGTGTGTTAGCATATACATGGCTATTCTTTCTCTTCAAAAGCCCGAAGTCTACGCTTACCCCTGGCTAAGCGATAAGGAGTATGAAATAGTAGCATTAATAACGCCTTCATCCTTATTGGTTCTGCTCATAGGTCTAGATCTAGCTACCTATGGAGAGGAATCGCTAGGCTTCATAGCGCTACTGGCCGCTACCGGGCTGATACTCTTTGAAGCATTTGTTGTGATATACGCTTATGCGAGGCCCAGACGTGGAACGTAGAGTGTATCCTATGAGACCTAGAGATGTACGTGAAAAGAGGGCCCCAGTTGTCCAGAGTAGTCTACGATCCAGTAGGGTCCGGAAGCAAATGCTGCTTGACACAATATGCACGTCACGGTGTTATCACAAGTGCTCCCCTATGGTTCTCTATAGGGTTTTATTGTACTTAATTCGGCCCGGTGTCTTCACCAAGTTAAATGAGTTGATTGAACTTTGTACAAAGCCCAGTATAGATAGCTATTGTTATTAAGTCTCTACCCACAGGGTTCCCACCCAAGAGCTTGGGAGCTCGTGGCTGCGCACGTGGTTGTAGGAGGCTTCTTCGGCGACGAGGGGAAGGGGAAGATAGTAGCCTTCCTCGCCCGGAGTTATCGTCCACGTTACGCCGTGAGAACTGGGGCCACGAACGCCGGCCACACGGTTGTCAACAATGGCCGCGTCTACAAGTTAAGGGCCGCACCTAGCGCCCTAGTGGAGCCTTCGACAACACTTCTCGTTGCTCGTGGTGCTCTGGTTCATCTGCGCGTCTTCCTAGAGGAAGCCTCCGCCTATGACCTCAGAGGTCGATTCTTCCTGGATCCTCTCACGGGCATAATCACCGATGAGCATGTTGAGAGAGAGCGCAGTGACCCCTACCTCATGAAGACTATTGGGTCGACCGGTACTGGCGTTGGCGCAGCCATGGTTGACCGGGTGTTGAGGAGGCTGAGGCTAGCGAGTGACTACGAGGAGCTGCGAGGTTTCCTCGCTGACACGCAAGGGCTTCTTCTCGACGCCATCGAGGCTGGCGAGTATGTGCTCGTGGAGGCTTCGCAGGGGTATTGGCTGAGCCTCTACCACGGCACCTACCCGTACGTCACGAGTCGTGACACTACCGCAGCCGCGGCGCTCAGCGAGGCCGGACTGGGGCCAGGGCATGTGTCCCGGATAACGGTAGTGTTCAAGGCTTTCGTGACCCGCGTCGGCGGCGGCCCATTGCCGGGAGAGCTGGGAAGGGAGGAGGCGGAGAAACTCGGCTGGGTGGAGTACGGCACGGTTACGGGTAGGCCGCGGAGGGCAGCACCCTTCAACATGGAGCTTGCCCGGACGGCTGTGAGGGCCAACTCTGCGACCGACGTGGCCGTGACTAAGCTGGATGTGTTGTTCCCCGAGGCTAGGTGCGCTAGGAGCTGGGAGAGGCTGCCTAGGGAGGCTAGGCGGTGGCTGGAGGAGCTAGAGGAGGAGCTTGGCGTGCCGGTCTCGCTCGTGGGCACCGGGGAGGCGGTGGAGTGCACAGTGGATAGGAGTAGGGAGCTTGGCCTCGAGCCCGCCTAAAGCGGTCGAGGAGAGGTGCACGGAGGCTTGGCCGCCTACGACGTGGCTATCGTGGGTGCTGGGCCCGCTGGACTGTTCGCCGCGCTGTGGCTCGCGCGCGCAACGGCCAGGGGGCGGGCCCGTGTCGCGCTGATAGACGCTGGGCTGTCTGCCGCCAGGCGCCGTTGCCCGCTCCGGGAGACGGGGAAGTGCGCCTACTGTAGGCCGTGCCACCTGCTGCAGGGAGTGGGCGGCGCTGGGACGCTGAGCAGCGGGATAATCAATCTGCGCCCCGACGTGGGCGGAGAGCTTGACCGGCTGCTGGGCAGTTGGAGCCGTGCGATGGAGCTCGTGGAGATGGTGGACAAGGTGTTTGTTGCATTCGGCGCTCCCCGGGACAGGCTGTTCGAGCCCGATCCTGGGAGGGTCGCGGAGCTTGAGCGAAGGGCGGTGAGAGCGGGGGCCAAGTTTGTGCCCATAAGGCAGCGCCACATGGGGACCGAGAACGCGGCCAAGGTAATCGCGGCTATGGAGGATTATCTGCGGCGCAGCGGGGTAGACGTTCTGACGCTCACAAGGGTGGAGAGGGTTGAGCGGGCTGAGGGCGGGGGCTTCAGGCTAGTCACTAGCCGGGGCGTAGTAGCCGCTAGGGCTGTGGTGCTTGCGCCCGGCAGGAGTGGGGCGAAGTGGCTGGCGGAGGAGGCCCGGAGGCTGGGCATCGAGACTGAGCCGGGCCCTCTCGACGTTGGGGTCAGGGTTGAGGTCCCATACACGGTTATGGAGCCGCTTACGAGCGTGGTCTGGGACCCGAAGGTGATAATACACACGAGGACCTATGATGACCGTGTGAGGACGTTCTGTACGAACCCTGGCGGCTTCGTCGTAGAGGAGTACTACGAGAAAGGACTTGTGGGGGTCAATGGGGAGACATTCGCGGGGAGGAGGAGCAGGAACACAAACTTCGCCTTCCTCGTCACGATAAAGCTTACCGACCCCTTGGAGGACCCACTGGAGTACGGCAGGAGCATCGCAAGGATGGCCACTAAGCTGGGTGGCGGGAGGCCGCTGCTGCAGCGTCTCGGCGACCTCACCGCGGGGAGGAGGAGCACCTGGGACAGGGTTTCGAGGAGCGTCGTGGAGCCCACATTGCGGAGCGTCACACCCGGCGACATAGCGATGGCGCTCCCGCACCGAGTGTTGACAGACATACTTGAGGGCCTGGAGAGGCTCGACGACCTAGCACCAGGTGTCTGGAGCAAGCACACCCTCCTCTATGCCCCCGAGGTGAAGTACTACAGCCTCAGGGTGAGGGTAAACACTGAGACCATGGAGACAAGTGTTGAGGGCATATACGCGGCGGGAGACGGGGCCGGGCTGAGCCGCGGGATAAACATAGCAGCAGCAACCGGTATACTCGCCGCGCGGGGCGTAGCGGCGAGGCTCGGGCTCGAGGCAGGGCCGCCAGAGGGGATAGAGGCCTAAGGAGAGGCCTCCCTAAGGGCCTTGTGGCCGCGCCAGGGGGTGGCGCCGAGAGCCTTGTCCTTCCTGTGGCGTGGTGGCGGCATGGAGCAGCGTCTCTACCCGCGGAGGCTGCGGAGGAGCTCGGTGGAGGAGATAGGCGAGGCCCGCGTCTCCTTCGGCGAAGACGGGATTGTTGAGGCGTGCGACCCGCATGGTTGTAGCAGGGTGCGCGCACCTTCGAGCGTGGAGGAGGTTCTCCTCGAGCCCGTCGCACCGTTTAACCGGCCTCAGCGGCTGACGGGATGTATCTTCGTTGAGTTCTCGGAGCCCGTTGTGTATCCGGGCAGGGCTGTCCGTAGGCTCTGGTTTCTGGCCCCATATGAGGTCGCAGTGGTGGCGGGGGGAACAGTTGTAGCCTACGTGTCGCCGACGAGAGCGAAGTTCACGCTTGTGGGCGACATAGTAGGGGGTAACGTGTGCCGCTATTACCGTAGCCCCGTGGCGGAGGAGCCTGAGGGGCTTAGTAGGGGGCCGGGGCTAGCCTATACCGCCGTCGAGGTCAACGGCGAGCCCCTGCTCTTGTCGGGGGTGGGGTTTTATGCTGTGGGCTTGCCCCTCTTTACTGATGAGCAGGCTAGGCTCTACTATCCCCGGCTTGAGGCTGTTGCTCGTGCCTCGTTCCTCGAGGTGAAGGCCACCCAGGAGCCGCCCGTGGATGGCTTGAGCTTGGCCCAGCGGGGCAGGAAGATAACGCTCCTGGCGCCCGTGTTCTCGGTGCCTGCGCCGCGTCCATAGCCCTTTAGAGAGGTGGGGTAGGGCCTTGGTTGATGCTGCGAACCTCACTGGAGAGGCATGGAGAAGGATAACCGCCAACGCGGAGAAGATCTTCCTATCTGCTGTGACTATCGTTGTCTCTGTTGGGTTCGCGTTTGCGGCCAGAAGGGTTATGAGGAGGAGCCTTGAGCCAAGGCTTCCAAGCTACGTGTATAAGCCGCTTGAGAACCTCGTGTTCTACGGGATCATCATTCTGGGCATCCTGGCGGCCGCGGCTCCTTTCGGGATT
>JAMOSW010000072.1 GCA_027062725.1 Pyrodictiaceae archaeon
CAGCTTCCAGACCCCCCACGACACGGGATTTAAGGCCGAGGGCCCCTAGTATGACAACCCCTCCCAAACATCTCCACAGCCCACAGAGCCGAAAACCGAAGGATAGGGCGCCGGCCTCCGGAGCCGATGGTCCCCGGGGTTCAAAACTCGCGGCGGGCCCGCCATTAGCTTCTCATTTAAGGCGCTGTTTCATTTTGAGGAGAGATTACAGTCCCGTTTCAGACAGGAAGCAGGGTCTCTCTTCACAACGGATAGTCATAGCTGATAATCTTGATAAGGCTAGGGGACTACTTTAAGCCATGGTACTCGCTTGAAGTCCTCATCGAATGTTAGGATAGTATCTATGCCCTGGTGTTTGCACGTTAGTGCTATTATGGCGTCGCTAGGAAGTAGCCTAAACTCTATTAATGCTTTGTAAAGCTCCTCTTCGGTGTACATGCTTGGTACTAGCCTTATGTTTAGCCTTTTAATCAGTTCTTTAACTACATCGATTACTTCTTTAGGGTATCCATGTCTCTTTATCCATTTTCTAGCTGAGTAGGCTCCTTTCACCCCATGCTTGTGTTCTAGGTAGTGCATCGTTGAGGCGTAGATAATCTCGTTGTGGACCACAGTGTCGATTATGTAGTCTCCGGGGTTCTCTTCCAGTATGGTTAATGCTTCATCCGTTTTGGGTGTTCTATGGATAATGTGGTAGAGTATATTGGTATCCACGAAAATCACGGTTGCCAAGCCTCCTCCAGGTACCTCTCTAACTCCTCCTCGCTAGACTCACCAAGGACACCAATGAGGTCTTTTAGCCTCTCCTTCAAGTTCTTCTCAATTCTTACTTTAACCTCTTCACCCTCCCGGAGCTCTATAGGCTCTAGGGGCTTCAGCACGCCCCTCTCATACCTGACTCTGATTACCCTCGACAACCCTAGGCTCCCTCGCTGGATGCTATGCAGGTTGGAGCAATCTAGCTTTTGTGGACACAGTGTTCCAGATTATCAGTACCGATGCTCAGAGAGATAACCGTTTGTGAAGAACGTTATCCAAGCCATGCTTCCGGCGGAAGCATGGCTTATATTTCCCAGACCTCCGGAGCCGATAGTCCCTGGGATTCAAATCCCTACGGGCCCGCTACCCAAATATTCTATACACATAACTTTTATTACCTCTTAGTATTTGAAAAGATTCAGCTAAAAGGCGAAACCGGGCTGGTTCTTGCTTCACTAATATTTTTCTTTTTGGAAACTTTGTTTAGGAGTCTAGGGCCTTCGGGGCCTACGGTCTAGTATTCAAACCCGATGGTCTGTCACGGTCTCTCACTTCTACTCGTGGAGCCGTGGGTACCCCTTGTACACAGCTCCAGGGTAGCGCTATGTTGTCAGCTACACTTGTGAAGGCTTGTGCTGGTTCCTTGGCTTACCTGTCTAGGCGTGTTGCGTGGCTCTCCATCGCTCCATGTCCTCTTCTAGGGCCTCGTAGAGGTTCTTGAAGGCCTCCATGTCTTGGATGCTGTGGCCCAGGTAGGTGACGGGGGAGACCCAGCCGGGCTGCTCTACGAGTATGACTATGAGTGCTACCTTGCCGCTCCCGGGCGGGTATATCAGCTCTACCTGGTGGAGGCCGTCGCCTAGGTCGTGGACGCGTGCCTCGGCCTCGGCGCCGAGCAGCCTCCTGAGGCCCTCCTCGTCCACCCTCTCCAGGCTGGAGGCTATCCACATGCCGAGCTCTGCCGCCTTTGACTCTGCGTTCTTGAGCGTGACCGGCATGGGCTGTCACCCTCCGCGGAAGACCCTGCGGGAGAGTATGGCCTCCAGCATGGCAAGCCCGGGCTGGTCCACGAGGCCCCCGCGGGCCAGGTACTCGAGCACCATGGGCACCACGCGGGCCCCGCAGCCCGGGTCGTCGAATGCGTCGAGGCTGCCCTCGAGGTAGAAGCCTCCCCCGGCGGGAGCGGCGTAGATGTAGTAGCCTCTGCTCCAGTCCGGCTCGTAGCCCATGGAGAGGCTGCCGGGCGCTATGCCCGTGAACTTCTCCGCCTTCACCCTGGGGTGGCGGGTTATGTCGACTCCGCGTGGGCAGAGGAGGACGAGGAGCCCGCCTGGGCACTCCTTTAGCTCGACGAGCTTGCACGCGGCGTCGTCGCTCATCGTCTCTGGGCCTCCGCGCCGCAGAGTGAGGAGGGGTGCGTGGCCCCCGGGGTCGTAGCTGGAGGGCTACAAGGGACAGCAGGCTATATTGGTCGTGGTGTCCCTGCGTGGTGGGGGTCTGCCGAGGTGCACTCTATTGGCGCGGAGGTACTGGCTGCTCCTCAATGCTAGGCTTGTGGCTTCTCTGGCTGCGGCTGCTGCGCTGCTTGTAGTGCTCGTCGTGTTGCCCGCCTATGTCGCCCGTGGGCTTCTCCACCCGCCCCGCTGCGGCTGCGACGTGGCGCTGTCCGACTACGGGGTCTCCTATGTCAACTTCACTGCCAGGGCGCTCGACGGCGTAGCGGTGTCCGGCTGGATTGTTGCCCCGGAGAACGAGGGCAGTGTCTTCGTGCTGCTCCACCCCTACGGTGGCTGCCGCTCGGCGCCTCCGGTGCTCAATCTGTCCCTCGAGCTGGCCCGTAGGGGCTACGTGGTGGTTGTCTTCGACTTCCGCGGGCACGGCTGCAGCGGGGGTGTATCGACACTCGGCGTGAAGGAGATGCTGGACGCCAAGGCGGCGATAAACTATGTCGCGTCGAGGTACCCGGATAGGCGCATCTACCTGGCGGGTTTCGGCATGGGGGCGTCGGTCGCGGTCATAGAGGCCGCGAGTGATCCCCTGGTGGCGGGTGTTGTGGCCGACGCGCCCTACTGCCGGCTCGCCGGCTTCCTAGACAAGCTGGTCCGGCTCCGCACCCACCTGCCCCTCAGCTCCCTGGTGGCGGCGTACACCAGGCTATTCTACCACACTATCCTCGACACGGGCTTCGGGCCATGCATGCTGGGCGGGGTTGAGAAGCCCCTCCTGGTCTTCCACGAGGAGGGCGACCCCTTGGTGTCGAGGAGCGACGCGGAGCACGTCGCAGCGCTAAGCCCCTGCAGCCGCCTGGTTGAGGTGCCGGACGCGGGGCACGCCGAGGCCATAGAGAAACTGGGCGCAGCCAAATACGTCGACATTGTCGAAGAGTACTTCGCTAACGCTACGCGCGCATGCCCCATCGGCTGGCCGCCGACGGGCTAGGGGCTCTCCTGCCCCAGGGTTTCTAGGGCGATACACGCGTAGAAGCCCGAAGAACCCACAAGCGCGGGTCCACTTATTACCAGCCACCGTGGAGTTGTAAACTGGACCCTGGGTTTTCCCCGAGGGGCTCTCCTCTCTATTCGCCCGGTGGCCTTACACGCGTGGCCCCCGGTGGAAGAGGTGAGGAAGAGGCCCCTTGGGCGCTCCCGGGGGCCTCTCTTGATGCGTGTGGGCGTGTAGGTCTTGTCGCGTCTTCTCGTGCTGCTTGGCCTCGTGGTGTTTGGGCTAGCCGTTAGCCAGGTGTGGCTCGAGGTCAGCATGGGCGGGGCTTCGAGGAGCCTCACCCTAGCACAAGTCTACAACCAGCTTTTCGATGCACTGAGCGAGAGCGCCCAGGAGACTCTCTGGGGGCAGCTGATGTACTATAGCCTTGGGCTTCTCCCTGTTGCAGCGCTCGTCTCCGCTATTGGCCTCCTCTTCCGCCGCGCGGCTGTCCCCGGCGGCGTTCTCTTGGTGCTTGCCTCTACCCTCTGGCTCGCCGGCGTCTACCTAATGTCGCGCGAGGCGCCTGAGGGCGCCACAGTCTCAATGGGTATTGGACCCTTCATGGCTCTCGTGGGGGGCTTCGTGGTTGCGGCCGGCGGCTCCGGCGGAGGCGGGCGCAGCCAGCGGCGGCAGGCCGCGACTGTTCGCCCTGCCCGACGTGCCGGCCGTGGCGGGAGGAGCTACGTGGAGCACTACCACCACTACGACGAGAGGTACTATGACAGCGGCTACTATGGCGGCGAGCCTGGCCGCGGCGGGGAAGAGGAGAGTGGAGAGGAGAGGAAGAAGCCGGGAGAGGGGCTCGGCAAGGTTGCTGCTGCGGGCGCTGTGGGCGCTGCGGCCGGCTATGCTGCCGCTAGGCTACTCGACGAGGAGGACGAGGGGGAGCGCAGAGAGCTTAGCGGCGTAGGCGGCTTCGTCGAGGAAGAAGGGGGCGGCGAAGAAGGGGAGCTGCGTAGCGTGGGCGATATGCTCCAGGCCGAGGATAGCGGTGGAGAGGGGTTTGGCGGCATAGGTGAGGCTCTAGAGGAGGATGCAGAGGAAGAGACAGGTGGAGAGGACTACGAGGACGACAATGACTATGATGACGGGGAGTGAGGTCTGGGGGCCTCCGGCAAGGCCAGGACTCTTCAGAGCCGCCCCTGGCTGTTCTGGGCTCAGCGGTAGCCAAACAGTGTAGCTCCTCACGGGCCCCCGGGGTGTGTGCTGTGGGCACGTGGTGAGGGTTTCACCGTTTTTGCTCTCCTCGGTCACTGTGCTCCTCTTCTCCCCTCTTCTTCCCGTTCCTTTCTCCACGCGTGTCGTATCCTTACCATGCCCCACTGGCTGGCCGCCTCTATCAGCCAGCCTGCGAGCTGGTCTGCCACCCTGTCCACCGCCTCTGCTGTGGGGAGCTCTATGCCGTAGTACTCTTTCGCTGCCTTCCTGGCGGCTTCGGGATCTATCCTGTTGCGGAAGTGGCTGCGAAGCTGGGCAAGGAGAGCGTCAAGCCGTGTGTGGCCCTGGGCTATGAGCCTCTGTAGGTGCTGGAAGTCCTGCTCGCGGAGTATGCTCTCCTCGGCCCTGGGGCCGGCGTGCTGCCAGTAAGTGTAGAGGAGGCGGTAGCTGCCGACTATCTCGCCTGTCGCGAAGAAGGGCTTCTCGTCCTTCCCCTCGGGGCCCTCCTCTCTCCTCTCCTTCCTTTCCCCGCCTTTCCTGGGTTCGGTCAACGCGGTGCCCCCTGGTTGTGCCTTGTTACGTGCCGCGTACCCCCGTTGTGTCTTTCCCCGAGGGCCGCCGCGCTCTTTTCCTGGACCTGTGGTCCAGCCGCCTCGTGCTCCAGTGCATAGGGGGTGCCGTGGAGTGGTGGACCAGAGGCTTGCTGCCGGGGTCTTGGCCGCGCTCCTGGCTGGCATTGTGCTTGGCTACCTGGCTCTAGGTGGCGGCGGTGCGACGGTCACGAGCACCGAGTATAGGCCGACGACGGTCACCGTCACTGCCGAGAAGACCGTCGTATCTACTGCAACCAGGCTATCCACGACCACGGTGACACAGACAGTCGTCACTAGCACCGTTGTGAGCACGGTTGCCACTACGACGGTCACCGAGACGCTCCCGGTGGAGAAGCTTGTCCTCGTGGACGCGCTGGGCAGAACAGTGACCATGGAGAAGCCGGCTGGGAGAGTGGTGTCGCTGGCGCCCTCAGTAACAGAGGAGATTGTAATGCTCAACGAGTCCTCGAAGCTTGTCGGCGCCGACAGCTTCTCTAAGAACATACCGGGTGTGCCGGCTAACGTGACCGACGTGGGCGGCTACTGGAACCCAAGCCCGGAGAAGATAATCCAGACCAGGCCCGACCTCGTCCTCGCATGCAGCGGCGTGCCAGCACAGGAGAGACT
>JAMOSW010000073.1 GCA_027062725.1 Pyrodictiaceae archaeon
AGCGCGGCGCTCAGCGACTCTAATAGAGCGACGCTTGACGCGACGCCAGGCTCGTGGTACACTATGAGCACATCTAGGGGCTCAATCTCCACACTCGGCTCCCGAGGCTCGGGGCTAGCCACGGTTTTATCAGAGTGGCTTCAAAGGTTAGGCCCTCGGCACCTCTGACCCTCATCACGTATCAGAGTAGTTCCGCTCCTCACCGGGCCCGGATTCCACTGGGGCGCAAACTACGCTTACTACTCCTCCCCCGAGACCATAGCCGGGGAACACTCGTGCCGTGTAATGCGCGTGTAGCGGTAATCATTGGCAGCGAGCGTGATAGAGAGTATGGCGAGAAGGCTGTAAGGATACTAAAGGAGCATGGAGTTGATGTCGTATTCAGAGTGTTGAGCGCCCATCGTAACCCCGAAGAGCTTGACAAGTTTATACGCGAGGAGGACGAGAAGATAGACGTTTATATAGCGATGGCTGGACTCGCGGCCCACCTGCCAGGCTACATAGCTTCTAGAACGGGTAAACCGGTGATAGGCGTCCCGCTTCCAGCGGGCCCCCTCAACGGCATAGACGCGCTACTATCGATAGTGCAGATGCCTCGCGGCGTACCCGTGGCGACCGTCGGGATAGGGAACGCGGAGAACGCTGCACACCTCGCGATACGCATACTCCGGCTTGCGGGTAAGTGCAGCTGAGTGCACGGCAACGCTCGGTTTTTGCCCGCTCGTGTACAAGTGTAGGACCGGTAGAGGATCGTGAGCTTCCCCTACCTGAGGCCGCGTAGGCTACGAGCTTCTAAGGCTATACGCGACCTGGTTGCAGAGACTAGTCTCTCTCCCAGGGATTTCATCCTCCCCGTGTTCGTGAAGGAGGGTATCGAGGAGCCCGAGCCTATAGACGCGATGCCCGGTCAGTACCGGTACCCGGTGGGCGACAAGCTCGTAGAGTATGTCCGCGAGGCGCTTGACGCCGGTATACGCGCGGTGCTCCTCTTCGGGTATCCCAAGGAGCGGGATGAGAGGGGGGAAGTCGCTGCCAAGCCTGATGGCGTCGTCCAGAGGGCGGTTAGGCTCTTGCGCAAAGAGTTTGGCGAGGAGCTGGTGATATTCACTGACGTGTGCATATGCAACTATACGACTCACGGCCACTGCGGTATACCCGTACGCAAGAAGAAGGGGCCGATAGAGCTAGTGGTAATCGATAACGATGAGACGTTGAAAGTGATATCGAGGATAGCCGTTAGCCACGCGGAGGCTGGCGCGGACTTTGTTGCACCTAGTGGAATGATGGACGGCATGGTGCGCGCTATAAGAGAGGCCCTCGACAGGGAGGGGTACACGGACGTAGGCATAATGAGCTACGCGGTGAAATACGCCTCGGGGTTCTACGGCCCCTTCCGAGAAGCGCTACACTCGGCCCCGCGGTTCGGCGACCGGAGGAGCTACCAGATGGATCCGAGGAACGCGGCTGAGGCATTGAA
>JAMOSW010000074.1 GCA_027062725.1 Pyrodictiaceae archaeon
ATCCTCAGCTCCCAGGGCTGCGTGTGCGCCGAGCGTACATGGCGAGCCAGCCGGCTATGCTAGGATAGTCCTCCTCGCCGGCCCCATCGTGGTCCATGAGGGAGTAGTAGGCTGCGACCGCGGCGGCAAGAAAGCCGGGCACGCCCCTCTCCTCGAGCGCTCTCTGCGCGTACCTGGCATCCTTCCCGGCGAGCCTGGCGGTGAAGCTCGCCTCGCCCCGCGGCCAGAGGCGCTCACCATACCTCTCCACTACCTGGCGGAGCCAGGTCCTCCCGAGGACCTCGCGGGCGAACCTCTCCGCGCCAACACCGTAGGCCTCTGCGAGCGCGAAGGCCTCGCCCAGTGCAGCCACAACCCCCAGGAACGCGATGTTGAAGCCTAGCTTCGCCGCCGAGGCCGCAGGCGGCTCCCCAAGATACACCACCTCACCCAGGGCAGCCAGCTGTGGCGCACCACACGGCTCGCTACCGGCTGCGCCGCAGAGAATCACAAGCTCCCCCCGTCTCGCGTTGCGCGGGTTCCCCGCCACCGGCGCCTCCACATAGACCCCGCCCGCCGCGGACACGAGCCTGTAAGCCTCAACACTATGCCGCGGCGTCACCGTGGTATGGTTAAACACCGTCACCCCCTCAAGCCTCCCCAGCCCCAGCAGGCCGCCAGGCCCAGCCAGCACAGCCATAGAGGCCTCATCGTCCGCAACCACCACGTGCACCACTGGGCACCGCCGCGCAGCATCCATAGGCGAATCCGCGACCTCGGCGCCCAGCCTCTCCGCGAGCGCCTCCGCCCGGCTTCTCGTACGGTTCCAGAGCACAAGCCTAAACCCAGCCCCGGCAAGCCTCTCAGCGATAGCCGAGCCCATCCGGCCAGTACCCAGCACAGCCGCACAGCCAGACAACGCACGCACACCGGGGCATAGACGGAAAGAGTAGAGACCTAAGCCACTTAGAGCCTAGCCCCCGCGAGCCCCACGGGCACGCCGGGGAGGAGACACTGTGGCAGCCGAACAGGGCGAAACCGTAGACCACGTAATAGCCGGCAAGAAGACCAAGGGCCTAGGCGTCGGCGGCCGCTACATCTCACACCCCTACTACTCGGAGAAGTTCAGGGAGCTCCTCGGCTGCCAGCCCTACCCTGGCACGCTGAACATAGAGACAGACACTGACTGGCGCCAACTAGCCGCAGCCTGCATCCCCCACGTAATACCCGAGGCTAGTTGGCAAGGCAGAGGCCTAGGAGCAGTCTACGCATGGGAAGCCACTATAGAGACCAGCGAGGGCCCAAAGAGGGCTGTAGTGATACGCCCCCTACTGAGCCGCCACCCACCAAACATACTCGAGATAGTCGCCTGCGAGAAACTCGCCGACAAAATAGAAGGAGACAGAGTCACAGCCCGGATAAGGTGCAGGAAAAACCCAGACTACACCCGGCCACCGCGTCTGCCGTAGGTTTACTGGGTGTCTAAAAAACGGCCAGTTTTGAAATAGTTATGTCGATTGTCTATTGTACCTAGGAACTTCACAACGTCACCTCGACTCTATGTAGATGCCGAACGGTACAGTACCTTCACAGTCTTCAACCTTGTACCTAGCGAGACTTGTGCTGACATAGATTGACTCTAAGGTGTTGATATCAGTAGGCACGTCCTCTACATCGCCTAGATTGTGTACTTCTAGCTTAATTGTACGCTCTGCTGGTTCGTGTGTAAATGAAACTACGAAGCCGCCAAAGATGCCTTTTAGTACTTTGCATGCAGTAGGTGGCAGTACGATGCCTGCCTTGGCAAATGCGGTGCATGCGCCTAGTGCGAGCAAAGTGCCGGCTGGTAACGTTATGCCAACCTCGGCTCCACGTTTAGCGTTAAATTTAGTCATTGTAGCTTTTACCATTTCATCAAGTGTTACTCTCTCCAGATTTGGGTCAATACTGTGCGGATATATGCTCTTAACGTATGTGAGCTTTGCTACATTGAGGAGCTCCTTGGCCAGAGCATTGTTAGGTTTAAATTCTCGCGTACCGGAAAGGATAGTGTGGCTAGCTTCGTTTGTGGCTATATCGCTAATTAAAGCATATTCTTCAACTCCATAAGCCTCGATAGTATAAAACCCTAAGTACATGGTCTCGTTAACTTGGTAGACTACATAGTAGGGTCTTGCAAAGACGTAGGCTTCCATGGTATGGCCTGGTGTTGCTATCAATATTCTGCTAAATTCGTAGGCTTTATCATTGGAAGCCCATACTGGCCCGTCGCTACGCCAAATGGTCATTGAAGGAAGTATTTCAGATAGTTTGCTCTTTTTTAGCTTCTTAATGAGGTCAACAAACTTGCCAGGGTTTATCGATAAGGATGCATATATCGCGTAACGCTGGGCTCTCTCTTTGTAGCCTATGTAGGCTGCAACTGTGGCGCTCCGGTTGGGCACAGTATTGTTCAGTATGACCATCGGTGTCTCTATGTAAACCCTGCCATTAGTAACTATCTTGTTAAGACCCGGCGCGTTATAAGCAATGTCTTCTGGTCTAAGATAGACTTTAGGATCCCAGCATATCTCAACAGGAACTAGGAAGATATAGGCTCTACGTTCTAGTGTCTCTACGCAAACCTTCGTTGTCGGCAGCGGCTCATTGTTAGGGCCTAGAGGAGGCTCTGGCGGCTCGTTCGACGTAATGCTTCCTCGGCCTATAACCTCTGCTTTGGCAAGTCTAACTAGTTCGATGGGACTTAGAGTCTGCATCCTTTTGTCGCGTATATGTGCTGCGCTGACGGATCCAATTTTTTCTACTCTTGCAGTAATAAGTATAGTTTTTCTGTTAATAATTCTATCTATAGATAGTGATGCGACATCTAATATGTGTGCATATTCTTCATAGGTTTTTTATCTTTGCTATTCATTTTTGGAGTTAATGCTATCGCATGTATTATGAGGCCGTATTCTGCGAGCCCTGGCCTGGTCTTCACCCATTCTAGGGCTATCCTGTGTAACGGCTCCATGGGTATGGGTATTGCCTCGTTGCCGTTAGGCAGGTAGTACATGCCTGCGTGGACAGGCCGGGGCCCGTCCGGGGTGACGGCCTCTACGAAGACTGCGACAAGGCTTCTGCGTGGTAGGCCCTGCAGCTGGAGGTAGACGGCGTTGTCGGCCTTTGAGATATATAACGCTGTTGCGGCTGTGGCGGCTACAGCCACGGCTATTATTGCTAGGAGGAGGCTGCGTCTCAAGAGATAGAGTCACCTCTTCTCACCGGTAGGCTTTGCCTGGGGGAACGTGGTGTTGAAGCTGTTTCCTCCCCCTACCCATGGAGTGGCAAAGCCTATATACGTCTCTGTGGGCGGGGCGTGGCCTCCAGTTCTCTCTCCAACGCCGGCTGGGCGTCCCGGTTTTAGCCCGGAAGCCGCCGGCAGGCAGGGCTCCCCGGCTTCTTCAGGGAGGCGTCTGGCTGTGGCGGCGGGTAGCGTGGAGGAGCTGGCGAGGCGTATCCTCGAGAAACTGGGCGCAGCCCCCTGCGGTGTCGCGGTGGATGTCGACGGCACGCTCACCGTGGAGCGTCGGCGGGGGAGCTTCAGGATAGACCTTGGCGCGGTTGAGGCCCTCCGCAGCTTCGTCGATTCCGGCGGAGTGGCTATGCTGGTGACTGGTAACGCCGCTCCCGTCGTGGCGGGGCTCGGCCGCTACCTTGGCGCCATGGGGCCCCATGTGGCGGAGAACGGCTGTGTCGTCTACCACTCTGGCAGGGTTTGGAGCGCCTGCCGCTATACTGCTCGTGCGGCGGCCGAGGCGCTGGAGGAGGAGCTGTCCTGGCTCCTGGTGCCGAGCTGGCAGAACCGTTGCCGGCTACACGACTTCGCCTTCCTGGCCCGCGACAGGAGTGTCGATCCTGGGAGCCTGGTGGAGGAGGCCCGCAGTGTGCTCGAGGCCCGCGGGCTGAGGGCAAGGCTGCAGAGCAGCGGCTACGCGCTCCACGTGAGGCCGTTGGATGCGAGCAAGGGGCGCGGGATACGGCTTGCCGCGGGCCTCGCCGGCCTAGAGCCGGGCTGCATAGTCGCTGTAGGCGACTCCGCCATAGACGTGGAGATGGGGGAGGCGGCCGGGCTCCTGGCGGCCGTGGGCAACGCGGACCCGGAGCTCAAGAAGGCAGCCGACATAGTCCTGCCCGGGGAGAGCGGGCGCGCGGCAAGGCTGCTCCTTGAGGCCGCCACGCTGGCCCGCCGCCTAGCCAAGCAGGCGTAACGCCGCAGCTCTACCTGCCCCCAGGCTTGTACTTGCGTCCTTCTCCTCCCTCCCGATACTACGAGGAAAGCGCTAGCGGCTTCAGCGCCTCCATAAGTGCAAGGTACACAGCTTCATGCATTATCATCTGACGCATTGCTGCTAAGCACGTATTGTAGTGTTTTCCATGCGTGTAGGCCAGTGCCGGTGGAGTAGTGGCGTGACCGTTGCTCAGCTATTCGCCCCACGGAGCGTTCTGGCCTCTCTTAGGTTTTGCCTATTCATTAATTGGTGAGAAAGTTGCATAAACAAGTCGAAGAACTAGATAAGGAGTACCAGTGAGGAGAGGCAACTCTCTCCCTTGAGACACTCAATTTTAGTGCTGTTAGCTGTTGTGGGCGTCGCTGTGGCTACCGCGTCAGCGTTGCATGCTACGCAGCATAGCTTCGTGCTTCAAGCTGATACAGGGTTTGATGCTGCTGCCTTGCCGCGTGTCGGCACCGCATATCGTGTCCTCGTGGTGCCGTTGGAGGATCTCCTGTTCTCCAGGGGGCTGAGCCGACTAGCCTTCATGTAGCCTCCTGTATTGGAGGCGGGCTTGTACAGGGTACTGTGCTTGTTCTACCGCCTCCAAGGGATGGCACGCACCCTGGCTATGGGGACGGTTTTGTGCGTGGTGACGGACTACTGGTGCTTTATGTTCCAGCGGCCGCCTCGGGTGCATCGGCTGGACTTGGTAGTAAGAGATGTTGATGGGGTACCTGGTTCGCTCTTGAAAGGCTCCATTATAGGCTCCAAGTACGTAGCGCTACGCAGGAGGGTGCCGGGTTAAGCTTCATCCTATACTATGACAAGGCCGACCCTCCTATGCCGAGACTCCCCTACAACACGTGGCTGCTCGAGGGCCTAGCCGAGCGCCTCGGCGTTGACACCAGCCGCGGGGAGTGGTACGCCCAGCTCTACTACAGGCTACTCTCCTCGCCGTACAGGGCGCACGTACTTGCCGTAAGGCTCGAGGAGAGGAAGGGGTGGCTCCTCTCCACGGACCTTACGCGCATAATA
>JAMOSW010000075.1 GCA_027062725.1 Pyrodictiaceae archaeon
CAATCCCTACTTCCTCCTCTGGTGGGCAACCGTCGGGCTTCCCCTCGTCCAGGCCGCGGCCAGCAACGGCCCCAAAGGCTTCGCCGCAATGTACACCAGCCACGTCTGGATGGACTACGCCTGGCTCACCCTCCTAGCAGCACTAGGCTCCGGCCTCACCCGCATCGCAGGCCTCTACGCAGCCCTCCTAGCAGCACTAGCAGCAATACTAGCAGCATTCGCCACAGACATCCTACTCCGAGCATACACAGGCAAGAAACTACTACCACTCTAGCACACGCAGCAAAGAAGTTGGGACAATGGGCACTCAAGCCCCCGAGCTCACGGCTCCCATGCACCCCGCCCGCTGCTCAGCCAGTTTTCCCTCAGCACACCCCCAAGGCTCCCCATGTCGCTCTATCCACTAGACCCTCCCGGCCCAGGGCAAAACCGCGGAGAGCATGGGGTCCCATACCCTGCGAGAGCCTCTCACGGCTCCTAGCGGAACTTCAAGCAAACTACACGGGATAGGCTATATGATGCTGTAGAACAACATTGCAATATGGATAGGCAAGAAGCCTGCATCATACCTATGGAGGCAGGGGGAATTTTAGAGATTCTATGTAAAGATATAAGATGATAAAACTTTTTCGAGAAAGATACTTAGCAACCACAACGATGATATCGTTGTGTGGGCTCTACGCGACGAGCTCGGAATGGAAAGAACTTGTCTGCAGAATAGCAGGAACAATGCACTTAAGAAGTACAGAACCTTAACTAGAACTAGAGCAGTTAATACTACATTCATTCTCAGTAGTCGCTAGAGAGTCCGCACAAGTGTAGTGTCCTCCGGTGTTACTATCGCAGAGGCGAGTCTTCTCGCCTTGTCTCTAAGCTGTAATTGGGGCTGGCGCGTGACTGCTCAGCGGACGCTGGACGAGTATCTCGGGGCCATAGGGCTTGGTCGGCCTCCTGGGCTTAGGAGGCCTCAACGCGGCCGGGACATGGACAATATTGTGAGTAATATACGGGATCTTGTGATGTGTCTTCAACCTAGTCCGCGGCCGCGTAGTGTGCTCGTCTGTAGCTCGCTCGAGGATGCCCGGAGCGAAGCAGGCGGCGACGACCCCCGTGGCTACCTAGAGCTAAGCGTGGCAGAGGCCGCTGGGCTATTATGCAAGGGTAGCTGCCCTGGTGCTGACACGGTGGTGCTGCTGCTCGACGGTGCTGACCTGGGTGACAGGTGGTGGCGGCTGCTAGTCTTCTGGACTATCCGCAGCCTGCCGCAGCGCACGCGTGTGGTGCTTGTGCTCCCGGGGCTCGCCCGGCTCGTCAAGGAGGCAGGTGGCGAGGAAGCGCTCCCCTTCAAGCCCCCAGGGGAGTGGTCCTGGCTTGTGACCCTCGTCTCGAGGAAAATAGGGTTGTGTTGGGAGGCGTTTGTCTAGCTTCGTGAGAGCTCTATGTACACGTTCTCTAGCTGTAGGCCGGGATACTTGGCTAGCATCTTGCGATTCAACGCGTCGGCTATGTCGCGGAGTAGTAGGGGCTTGCCTTCCCGTCTCCTTAGGTCTATGTCTAGCCGTACCTCGGCTATACCTCCTAGGCTTCTAGCTACGTCTAGGATTCTGTAGAGCTGCTCTATGCTAGTGGTCTCAGCGTCTATAGTCACATTCGATACTCTGCTCTCTGACCTCACCACAGCACGGGCTTCTAGGGAGTAGCCGCTCCCTCGGGACGCCATGTCCTTCACAGCCTGTAGTAGTATCTTTAACCCGGAGACGAGCTGCTGGTCCACACCGCCGCTCAGTACTAGCCGGAGGCTAATGGCATCCACGGGCTCTAGCTGGTCTGTCTTCAGCAGCTCCTCGCGGAGCCGGTAAGGGTTGATGCCCTGGTAGCTCAGTACCCACGGCCTGGTCGGCTGTCTCGGTAGCCCAGCTGTGGCCTCGCCTATTTCTCGGGTGGGGCTGGTCTTCTTCGTCTCTCCTGTCTCCTCTCCCGTTCCAGCTTGCTCAGCGCACTTCCAGGTTCTAGTCTCGGTGTCCCATGCAGGGCTCCTACAGCCCTGTGGGGGTTTGGGGCGGCATTCGAGGCCCTCGTCACCTGCCTCTACTACGCAGCTCTCGCGGGCCTCCGGAGAGCTGCAGGGCGCGAAGCGCACGTCCCTGCTGGCTAGCGCGGGCCTCTTCATGCAGACAGGGCCGCTGGGGGTGAGGGCTACCAGTCTGCCGCGCTCTACGAGGCTGGCCAGCTTCTCCCTCACGACTCTCTCCGGGTCTATGAGCAGCACGCTGCCGGGGTCCTCGGTGAACGCTGAGGCTATTTCGTCGATGCCTAGTGGGCGGCGTAGCGCGTTATACCTCTTGGCCACTATCTCGGTTAGCACGTACTCCGCGGGCACGTCTGTGGCTAGCTTGCCTATCTCGCGTAGCTTCTCCCGCACCGTCTGCCAGAGGCCGCTGCCCCGGATCCTGGAGGGGTCCAGCTCGGCTTTGTCGAAGACCACACTGCCGTCGGGCCGGGCTTCGAGCGGGTAGTAGAGCGTCGTGTAGAGCGCAGCTGTGTCAGAGGCGATCTCGTCCATCAGCTCGTTCCTCATCCTGTTCAGCTCGTCCTCGTCAGCCTTCTCTAGGCCGTAGTACTGCTTCTGCTCCGGCTGCATAAGCCTCTCGACAGCCATGAGCCTGGCTATGCTCTGGAGTAGCTGCCGGTATAGCCTCATATCCGGGACCAGGTAGAGCACAGTGTTCCTGTGCTTCCGGTAGGCAGCTCCGGCGCCTGCCTGGCTGTACATGGTGAACCTCTCTAGGAGGCCGAGGAGCCGGCCTCCGCCCGCGGCTACGGCCGGCTCCTCTGGGTCCAGTAGCACCAGCTTAATCTTGGGAGTATCCTCCACCTGGCCAGGATGCCGAGGCCAGACAACAATCCTGCACTCCGCCGTGGACTTCGCTATCTTCCCTATCTCCTTGCGGAGCCTCTCTAACACACGGTCCCTGCTCCTAGCAAGTATCTCGCCCGCTATACGGTGGACCAGCATGTATATGTTGGCGCGAGACTTGACCATGTACAGCGTCTCGCCGCCCCGGTCTATGCGGTGGAGGTGTGCTGTCTTCCTTAGGAGCTCGCTCTCCAGCATGTGCTGGACAAGCTGTACGGTGACACCACGGACTGGGGTGACAGCACCCAGCGCTACCTCCTCGGGCCGGGAGGGCTTACCAGCAGCACTCCTTACCAGTACGGACGAGTATGTGAGCGAAGCAACACGCGGCAACCCCTCACGGGCAAGCTTCTCATCAATCTCCTCTATGACCTCTATATCGTAAGACACAGCATTGCGAAGCTTCTTCAAAAGCTCGTTCCTAGTGAGGAGCTCGTCTAGTATCTCCCTCCTAGTGGCGTCGAGGTCACCCAGGACAAGCATGTCGTATGTGTCGCCGCCCCGGCTCCTCCAGTACAGCGCCCACGCCACGATACGCAGTATATCACGCGTACCCTGGAACCCAGGGACCTCCGCCAGCTCCCCGTAGAGCACGTCCACCAGGAACGGATGAAACGGGTAACTCGAGACCATCCGACGCCGATACTCTGGCATAGCAGCGTCCACGGGAAACCGGTCCCTCTCCTCCTCGTAGAGTCTCGCGTATTCTTCCGCTACCGCTGCTGCAGCGTCCTCGTCAACCTCCTCTAGAAGAGCAGCTCGGAGCACGGCGGCGGCATCGCCTCGGCCCACAATGGAGGTCGGCATAGCCACCCTCTTCACGTCCGAGAGAGTGGCTATCACTTGCTGGGACTCCCCTTCATACTGCTGTGGCGTAGCAATAGCCAGCACCGCGTACCTAGAGTTAGACACTGCCACAGCGAGGTTATGGAGAAATATCCTCAGACCCTCAGCCTCGCGCCGAGCCTCATCGTCGCCACGCACCTCCAGGTTCCGGAGATACATCGCTATCTCGTCGATGAGTATAACCGGCCTGACCCCGCCCTCCTCGAGACGGGCAAGAAGCTCCCCAATCTCCTCACTACCCGGCGCAGTCCTCCGGTAACGAGATACACGCTCAGCCAGCTCGCTGGCGCCCGCTGAGCGGACAAGCTCCTCGAGGATAAACACCCAGGCATTAGGCGCCCCGTACACGTCGCGCAGCCGCACAGGGTCCACAGCAGCCCCGTCGAACACCGCTACCGCCGAGCGGAAGCCTGCCTCTTCCGGCTCAACGCCCACCTCACGCAGGAACTCCCGCAGCCGGCGGCTCCTAGCCGCCTCCCGAAGCCCCCGAGCAACATGATATATTGAAAGAAGCGTATGCGATTTACCCCCGCCAAACCCGGTGTGCAATAGCACAACAGCGTTACCCTCGCCCCCGTAGACCAGCCTCCGCACAACGTTGCCGAGAACCTGCCGCAACCCCTCAGAGAAGTAAGTACGGTCAAAGAACTTCACAGGGTCACGGTATCGCTCATCGACACAGTCCCAGCCGCCGCCTGGGCAGCCACGGTGCACATACCAGAGCTGCACCACGAAGCTACTATCCGTAATACGCCCCTCCCGGATCTCCTCAAACGGGACCCAGCCAGCACGCCCACCAGCCAAGACAAGCCACCCCTGACCAGTACCAGACCACAACACTCATGAGGCTAGGCGGTACACGGAGTGCTACTTCCTGCCCAGGAACTCAACCAGCGAGCGCTGGCCGCCAGAGCCCCCACCGTGGCCCTTGCTGCCGCGTTTGCCTGCTAGGCCACGCTGTACACATGCAGCGTAGATACCCTGAAGCGCCTTCTTCTCGCCACCCTCGCTGTCAGCCATAAGCGCCTCCACGTACCGACACACAGCCGTGTCGAGCCCATAGCCGGCCTCACGCAGCGCCTCCAAAGCCTCCCCAACACCAGCCACGAGGAACCTACGCACGGCAACAGCCAGAGCCTCCACCAGCGAGCCCGGCCTCAGCGTCACGTCCATCTCGTCGAGCCTCTTCAGCGGGTACACCTTCCGGTCACGGCTCCTCCTCGGCCCCTTAGTGAATCTCTCTATGAACACCTCGTGGCTCAGCCCAGCAGCATAGCCCAGCCGCCTAAGCTCATCGTAGTCGGGCTCACCGTACACGACCCTGGCGAGGAAGTACATGGTTGAAAGCGGGTCGATCTCAGCCCGCAGCACCTCCCGTGTCACAGCCCGGCTCGCAACACGGCTAGCAAGGTCAACAACCTCCCGGACACCAACCACGCCGCCCTCGAGCCTCCGAAGAGGCCAACACTCACCAGCAACACGAAACGCGGCACCAACACCAGCCAAGACCGCGTCAACCAGGCCAAGCCCCAGCCCAAGAGTCTCCCTCACGGCAGCCTCGACAGCCTCCTCGACGCGGCGTTGCAGCCGCGCATCCCAGAAACACCCAGAGCCGCCACCCCTGGGCACAGCGCCTATGACAAGCATGCTCCGGGCAGCAGCCTTACCAACAATATGCTGGCTACGAGGCTGCTCCGCAGCAACACCCCAAACACCAACAGGTTTCCAGCCAGCCCCAAGAAGCGCCCCAAACATCGCGTAGAGACCCTCACTACTCCGGTGAGCATACATCACAGCAAGCCTCTCAGCACTCTGCTCCCTCACTAGCTCAAACACAGCCCGCAGCCTCGACTCAAACCACGCCCCATCCCTCCCACGAGCACGGTTAACAACAATCTCAGAATCCTTAGGCACAGTATCCCACACAAACGCCTCCGGATACAACTCGCCAAGGCTACGCTTAAACCAGACATAGAAGAAGTCACTAAGCTCACTATACTGCACATTATCATAATACGGCGGATCAGCAACAACAAAGTCCACGCCACCGATCCCAGCATAGGTAGCAGGATCAGCAGCATCACCAAGAACAACCTCAATCTCGCCGTCAGCACCCTCGAGGAGGCCAACAATACGCTCCAAAGCCTTCACGATACCCGTGTTGCTAAAGAACACCCAGTGGAAGCTAGCAATGGTAGTGAGTAGATCCATTTCAGCGAAGTCGTCGCCAAACGTATATGCATGTCGAGTGAATGTATGGTTAATTGATCCTTTGCCGTATGGGTCCCAGGTAGTAATAGCAGAATTATAGTCCAGAAGCTTACCGTGACCGAGAGCAAGATAGGTTACAACGGCCCTTGCATAGTCCTCGTCATAGCCCTTATTCAGCATCTCTTGATAAGCTTTTTTGATGTACTTCACTACAGTTGCGTGGGCTAGTAGCTGACGTGCGTTGAAGAGCTTGTAGAATCTGTCTATGCCACGTAGTAGTACTTCGCGGGTTTTTTCGCCCTCGGGGATTTGTTCTGTCGGGATGAGGTCCGCTGCTAATAGTTCGTCCCAGTGCTCTTGTAGGTACTGTTCGGCCTTTCGATATGCTTCTATCATCTCTTGAGTTGGCTCTGTGTAGCTACCATCTTCTAGCTTGACGGCTGCTAGGACTGCTGGGTGGTAGCCATAGCGTCCTTCTTCCTCCCACTGCTTCATGGCCTCTTGATATTGGCGCTGTAGCTCTTTGGAGTCGAGGGTGGCTGTGGGGCAGCGTAGCTTTTTGCGGCGTATGGTGGCGTACTGTTCCTTGGTCTTGCTTACATCATTTACCTTTATTATCTTCAGTACTGGGTTGCCTTCTTTGTCGAAGCCTTCTAGCTTTAGCGCTACCTTGTTGTCTTTTGAGAGTATTGGGTTGCTGAGGCTTGGCATCTTCTTGCCGTCGGAGCATGTGTAGACTCTTACCCAGATGTAGCTTGTAGGCCGTCCCTTGGGATGTGGCGGGTAGTAGGGGGCTAGTTCGTGGCGGGCGTTCTCTACTAGCCACTTGGCCCAGTACTCTACGTCTTTTACCAGCTTCTTGCCGTAGCGGAGGGGGTACTCGAGGGTTGCTTTGAGTATGATGTAGGCTACGGGGTTGTACTCGACGGCTACGACCCTCTTGAATCCTAGGCGGAGGGCTTCGAGGGGGATGCTGCCGCCCCCGGCGAAGGGGTCTAGGAGTGTGGCCCTCTTTGCGCGGCTGTGCCTGGCTATCCATTCCTGGTCCGGGCTGTAGTTGTATGCTGGCCGGGGGAGTCCTGGCACTAGCTTGATGGCTTGGAGGAATTCCTCTATGAACTTCTTGTCTGGTGGGCCGTTTGCGTCTACTGCGAGGGTTGCGATTGTGGCGCGGCTTGCTGCTAGGGGGCGGCGTGCCCACCAAAGATGGAGATAGAATGGTGGTGGAGAGAGAACGGCTCGCTCTCTCTGCGATTCTTGTCCGGCTTCTTTGGTTGGGTAATAGTGTGCTATGAGTGGCTCCAAGGTGTTGTTGCCCTCTTGTCCGCGGCGGGTCTTGATTGTTATATGTTCTGCGTTTCTTGGTAGCCGGTGGCCTGGGATGTCTTGGACTTGGCTTGTTGTGTAGATGTGTTGTTGGGCTGTATTTAATACTGGGTTTATGTCGCGGCTTGTGCTATATGGGGCTTCGTGTCTTGCTTGTTGAGATGTTCTTTGTGGAGGCGACTGGGAGGCCTGGCTGCGGGGAGGCCGGTGCCCGGCTGCTCGGGGCCACCGCGCACCTTGTGAAGGCGCGGAGCGTCGCGACCGCTGCCGCCCAGTGCGTGTTCATGGCCCGTCTAGGGGAGACGATGGGTGTTCGTGGGTTCTACCACTCTGTGCTGCCTGGTAAGGGTGAGGCGGTGCACCTGGTTCTCGCCTTGGCGTTTCCCAGGGTGCTGCGTGAGCACGTGGGTGGAGGCAGTGTTGACTACGCTGGGGCCGTTGGGGAGGCGTTCGAGTGGCTCAAGTCTAACGGTGTGATCGATGTTGAGAAGATTGACCAGTCACGTGAGGATGAGATACTCACCACCTCGGAGGAGCTTGCAAGGGCCGGCGTGGAGTTCGTGGAGGCCGGGTTCCGTGCAGTGGCGGGCGGGGAGGCGGAGGAGGCTCTCGCCCGGAGCCGTGTCCTGGCCGAGCAGCAGCTTATGAGCTATCGTCTCCACGTCTGGGGCGTCGCTGACGTTATAGTCGAGGATCCTGTGGGCAGGTACGCTGTCGTCGTCGAGTGGAAGTCCTTTAGCCCCGATAGGGGGAAGACGGCGCAGGTCACTAAGGTTGACACTGCGCAGGCCTATGTCTACGCTATGCTTGAGGCTGAGCGTCTAGGCCTCGCGGGCGAAGGCTTCGAGAGCTACGTGTCCGCGGTGTTGGGTGAGCCTCCTGGGGGTGCTGGTGCCCGCGTTGTGGCGGGTGTTGTGAGGCCCTCGCCTACGGGGAGGGCTTCGAGGATCTACGTGAAACACCCTAGGCTTTGCCTAGGGGCGCGTAGCTGTGATTACCGGGAGCTGCGGAGGCTCATGGCGGGGCTGGTGCTGGCTGCTGAGCACCTTACGCTCTCTGTGACTGATCCGCGTCGCCACCTCGAGCATGCTCGTAACGTTGAGGAGATATGTAGTGTCGCCACCGGGGGTGGCCGGAGGAGGCCGGTGTTCCGTCTCGTCCCCGAGCTTGTGCTTGACGGGGATAGGGTAAGGCTGCCTATGGGTTATCCTCTTGATAGGGCTACTAGGGAGCCTCTTCCGCGCGAGAAGCTCCGCTGGCCCTGCAACGTGTGCCCCGATAATGTCCGTGAGGCTTGTGTCTACTACCTGAGCAGTGGCTATGATCCGCGCTATGCGGATTTCAGGGCTTTCCGCAGCGAGTCCTGGAGGGCTCGCTTCGCAGTCTATGCTCACCGCGAGAACGCGTTGGCCCCGTATAGGTTGTTCAGAGAGCTGGCCTTGATGTACGGCAGTGACATGGGCTGGATACGTGGCAGGCTGGCTAGCCGCGTCTTGCCCGACGGCTCGCGGGTTGACCTGTTCGACGAGGCATGGGTTGATGGAGACGAGCTGGTGCTGGCTAGGCCGCCGCTCCGCTGGGAACGGGAGAACATGCACTTGTTCACGCTGCGCGAGGGCAAGCCTGCGGCAGTGTTCCTTAACGAGGAGCATGTTCGTGACCCGCTTCTGCGTGCGGGCTTCCACGGCTCGGTCAGTGGCGTGGAGTATGATGAGAGGTCGGACCGTGTCTATGTGAGGGTTGCGCCTGCGAACAAGCTGTCGAGGATCTACCCTGCTCTGCTTGAGCAGCTAGCTGAGCAGCATCCCGGCATGTTCCGCAATGTTGTCGCTTTGGAGGTTAACGTTGAGCTTACGCAGCTCGAGCTGCTCGGCATAACGGCGGCCGAGATGGGTACTGTGAGGAGGGGCGCTGAGGCTCTGGAGAAGCTGGAGAGGGAGGAGCAGCTTGAGGCCGAGGACGTGCTGGCTCTCCTCTTTGGCGGCGTAAGGATATAGCCTGTGCCTGCTCGAGGGGTGGGGCTTCCTATGGCCCGCTATAATGTGTGTGAGCTGCTGGCTAGTGCCTGGCGGCGGGCGGAGGCGACTAGGTCCGGCGGCCGTGTTCTCCGCCTTAATGCTAGTCAGCAGAAGGCGGTGGAGATACTTGTTCGCGTGTTGAAGGGCTCTGCTAAGGCGCCGCTTGGTGGGGTTCAGGGCCCTCCGGGGACCGGTAAGACGAGCGTGGTTGAGAGCTTCGTGCATGACCACATGGCCGACATGCTTGAGGATATGGTGGATGAGCTTGTGATATACGTTGCCCCTACGAACCATCTAGTCGCGCAGGCGTTTGAGAGGGTTATTGCGGCGCTCCTGACGCGAGGATATACGATTAGAGACATTGTTGACCATGTCCGCGTCTATGGCTCCAAGATGACTGTCCGGGACTGCGAGAAGATCTTCAGAGCGAGGAGTGTGGATGAGGCGCCGCCAAACGAGGCTTCGGTTAAGCGCGTAATATACGGGTCTGTGGACCCTGGTGTTGTGCGCGTAGTGTTTGCGACAGAGTATCAGAGGGTGAGCGGCCGCTTCACCAGCCAGCCCGACCGTATACACCTCGTGGTGGACGAGGCCAGCAAGAGCCCATACTACCGGGCATTCATAAGCATAGCCGACGCTATAATGAGGTACAGCGACTATCCTGCGTCGCTGGTCGCCCTCGGCGACCCTGAGCAGGCGATAACAGTGCCGGAGGCGTTCCGGGCCCAGAGGGTAAGCCTGCTCATGAACAAGGTTATGAGCCTTGTCCGCCAGCATGGCCTTGAGCGGGATAACTTCGTGATGCTTGACACCACTTACAGGCTCCCGGGGCCTAGCGAGCAGCCGATAAGCCACGGGTTCTACGATGACCGGCTACGGGCCTACGAGCCGGCGCGCTGGAGGCTGCGCAGCCTGCACGAGCTCTTCGAGGACGCTAGGGCCAAGGTGGAGCAGATGCTGCGCAGCATGGTATCCTGGAGCACGGAGCTCGACAAGCTCTTCAACGCGGTATATGAGGCAGTTACCTCGGAGAAGCCGATGGTTATCGTTGAGACCGGGAGGTTCACATCGTCCCGGATGGCGTCAACCTATGACCCAAGGAGAACCAAGCTGGGTCTAGAGGTCTCTCTCATACTGCAGGCCTACGCTAGGGCCGCCCGCGAGCTGGGAAGCTACATGGAGCCCTCCACCATGGTCATAGCGCCATACAGCGACATAGCAACCAACGTGGCCTTCAACTTCCGGCACAGCTATGGCCGGTACCTAGAGCCGCCGCTCTCTGCTACGGTACAGGCGGTCATAGGCGGCGAGGCAGACGCGGTGGTAGCGATACTCGGCAAGGAGTACAGCGGGCGCAGCGAACACGAACCCTGGGTAGACGACAGCTTCTACCAGACAATGTACTACAATGAGCCGCAGGTGCTCAACGTGCAGCTCAGCCGCCACCACAAGCTAATGATAGTCATAGGCGCCGTGGGCCAGCTCGCGGCAGCCCGAGGCGGCTGGGCAGGGCGCAGGCTCTCGCGTACAGCCCAGAAGATGCAGGAGCTGGCCGAGAGCGGAGCCGCCGTCCATGTAAAGCTAGCCCAGTAGAGGCACCTCTACACCAGCCCCGGTTTCTGGGCCCCGGTTCGCAGGGAAGGCCGTAGCCCCAGGAAGTGGCACCCAAGGTGCCCCGCAAAAAGGGGCGTGGGAGCGGCTACGAGTCCCTCGTCACCAAGCTATTGGAGCTGAAGGGCTACCAGAGGATAAGAAGGAACGTTGTTAAGAGCTACGGCGAGATCGACACAACAGCGTGGCGCAATAGGAGAAATACCTGTTTAAAGTTAAGCATCGGCCATCGAAGCCCGTAACAAGCAGCGAGATCAAGAGACTGGCCGAGAAGGCTGGGAGGGCGAAGGCGAATACCGGTGCTAGTGCTCTCGCACAAGACCGGGATAACAGAAGTTGCCAAGAGGCTCGCCAGGCAGAGGGGCGTGAGGATACGGAGGGGGTCAAGTACGGCGTCTACGATTGGCTCTAGAGCCGCATAGGGGAGGACCCGGCTTGCCTGCTCAAGCAAACCCGTGGCGCAGCGTCGCCGTTCACCGTATCGGTGTGTACACCGAGCATGGGCTCAGCCCAGGCCTCGTAGAAGAGTTCATGAAGGCTGTGAGAGAGGTTGGCTGCCGCAACATCGTGGACCCTTTCGTCGGGAGCGGCGTGGTAGCAGTCGAGGCCCAGAAGAGGTGCCTCCCCTTTCTCGGCATAGACGCCGATCCCTGGAGCCTAATCCTCGTAGCCGCGAAGACCAGGCCCCTCGACTACAATGCTCTGCTTGACTGGACCCTGGAGCGGTTTGGCTCGCTGGAAGAGCTCGAGCCCCTAGTACCGAGCCCTAGGCTAGAACAATACCATACGCCTATGGTCCTCGCTGCCCTCGGCCGCCTCCGCCGCCTCATAGAGGAGGCTGCCCAGGAGTGGAGGCCCCTACTGCTAGCAGTACTGGGCCGCGTGGCGGCCGAGTATAGCCTGCTTCGGCGCAGCCCAGCCCCCAGGCTCCGCCGCAGAAGGGTGGAAGCAGCCCCCCATGCGATATACAGGGACTTCGTGGATACGCTCCGCCGGGCCATAGGAGACCTCCGAGGCCACAAGTTCTGCGGCCCTGTGGATCTCGTATGGGGAGACTCTACCGCGTGGCTTCCCGGGAGGGTTTGCGGTGTGCTGACTAGCCCGCCTTTCGCGAACAATCTGGACTACGTGAGGCACACCATGCTCGAGCTGCTTTGGGCGGGGCTGGCCCGCGGCAGCAGGGACCTCGGCTGGCTCCGGAGCATACAGGTGCCAGCATGCGAGGCTGCGGCCCGGGCCTGGAAGCTGGAGACGCGGCACCCCTGGCTCCAGAGCCTGGCCGCCAGGATAGGTGGGAGTAGAGCCCACGGCTACCGCCGCTTCCTCCTCCAGTACTTCCACGCGATGGACAAGCATTTCGAGCTGTTGGCGGAGAGGCTAGAGTGGCAGGCGTGGTACACGGTCGGGGACAGCTTCCTCGGCGGGGCCTACATACCGGTCCACGAGGCCCTCGCGAGGCTAGCCCGGGAGCACGGACTAGGGGCTGAGACGAGGCTGCTAGGAGAAAGGTTCCGTCCAGGCAGGAGGCTCTACCTACTAATCCTCCATGCCTCCGGATAGTGCTGTGCACGGGCTTCCTAAGTCCAATTGTGGTCCTTAACATACCGTGCACGTTTTCCGCGGAACCTTCTCCTTCTCTTGTATGTGTTTTCTACCGGATGTCTTCTCGTCCGGGAGCTCGTAGCTTTTGCCACTATTTTGCATTTTTGTGTGTCCGGCTCCTCCCGCTCAACGGGTATTCGTCTGCGTGCGCGTATTCTCAATGCGTCCTCGGGTAAACCATTTGCTACAAGCCTGGACAATGTGTCGGCAATAAGCAGCGGAAGCGGTAGTCTATTTGTCGCTGATGTGGCGTTTTCGAAGTTCAGCTTGTTTAGCCTACCAACTTCGAGTGCGAGATTGATCGCCTCTTCTGGCGTTTTCACGTACTTCTCTGGAATGATCAGCAGTAGTGGCCTGTAAAGGGGTGCTTTGCCTCCGGCTGTTTGTAGGCTGTGGCTTGTTGCAAGCAAAACATGGTGTGCCGTATAGCCCCGTTCAACATGATGGTATGTGCCGAGGTAGTATGTGGTGACTGGTGGCGGGTTGTAGGCTCTATTGTCTGCTGTTTTGATGTAGATGCGTGTATTGTGCATTTTTGCGACACCTACTACGGTAACATTGACTGTTATGTTGTTCAGTCTTTGTTCCTCCTCTATGAGCTCGTTCATGTATGGTATACCGTCTCTAAGCACAACTATGCGAGTGGGCTTGTTCTTGAGCGGGGGCTTTATGTTGCTTACGAGTTCGTAGGCGCTCTCTATGGCTTTCCTTATGTCGCTTGCATCTAGCTTCTCTCCTCTCGTTTTCGCGAAAACGTCCGCACCCAGCATCGAGCCATAGGAATCGTATAATGCTGTACATATTGCAGGATTCGCCTTGGGCGACTCGGCCCGGCCCACATCTAGCCCCAAGTAGAGGGTTCTCCCTTCGCCGTCGGCGGGCGCGCAGAGCGTCCAAGGAGTAGCCAGTAGTCCGTTTGGCTTCTTCGCGTCTTGTATGAGAACCTCCTTGTATATGGCTAGCGCGATATTTTCTTGTATCCCCAGGCGGTGGCGCTGTACTATTGCTCTAATAGTCTCGGGCTTTATGATAGAAGCATGTACGCCTTTCAGCTGTTTCGCGGTCTCCCCCTTGCAGCCGTAGTAGATGATGTGGCTGCGTTCACCTATGCAGAGTACATGTTTTTCTTCTTGTGTCTTTAGTGTCTCGGTTGTCTTCTTTAGGTAGGCTTTAACTCCGTCTACGTATCTGTGTGGCTCGGAGGGCACAGGTTTAATGTCGAGTACATTCACCCTTCCCAGGTTTAGCTGCTCGTAGGTGGAGGCGATTATGTCTATAGCTTTGCTTACAGTGTCGTCGCCTATTCTCGCGGAATAGAATACTATAAGAGAGACGTTGCGAGGGCCTGGGAGTGGTGCAAGCCTTCTCTTGAGGGCGGCGCTAGGCGAGAGACGTGTGCAGACATGTTTTCCGTCGGGGGTGCTCATTAGACGTATGCAGTAATCAAGGGGCCTTGTAGCGCCGAAAAGCTGGTGTAGTATATTATCGGGAGGATAGACTCCCTCCTGTGCTGCTCTGTTATAGAAAACCGGGTTGAGGATCTTTATCCCAGTGAAGGCTGTACTCCCTGAACCGGGTTTGAGGACTACGCGCTCTACACTATATTGCTTGACGATGCCCGAGTCTTTGAGACTGCTCAACATGTCTTTTAAGAAGCCCAGTGTCATCGCTGCTAGCCTCTCAAGTACTCTAACATGCTCATCAAACGATGCTGTACTATCATTGTCCTCTTCTTTTATTCTCCTGCGTATATTGCTAGCTGGATATGCCAATAGCCGCAGCCTGTTAGAGATATCAGCGTATCCTTCTCCGCAGATGGCGGACATGCAATTGTGCACTATTGTCTCTACCGAGTTAGAATCTTTGAGGCTATAGGCAGCGGCCTCGGCTAAGCAATTGGCCAGCTTTGTACGTATTTCCTTGAGACCTTGTGCGCATGTTTCAGTCAAGAGGGTTTCTAGGAGTCCGTATTCCCTCTGCATTCGGTGGGGGAGTCGCGGCTTATAGGAGATGACTATGGCTGTCTTTTCCTCTGGTTCTGGTGTATACTCGTCACCGTGGAGCCTATAGTAGTCGTATAGCAACATACCGTTGTTGAGAATGAAATCCTTGACGCTTGTGTTTAGCGTTATAACTATTGGTGTTGAGCCTCTCGTACGGAGCGGGCCGTAATAGTAGAAGATTCCCGTGTAGACGCCGGGCTCCACGCCCGCAATAGATTCTCTCTTGATTGTACCATAGTCGAGTGCGAGATCTACTTCAACGTCGAGTATCTTGTCGTTGAGTCCGGTTTTTCGCACGTAGAGGCTGAACCTTGGCTCTATCCGTTTACCCTCAAACTTCCCCACTAGTGCGGGATATGGAAGAAGCCCTTCTTGCTCCCTTGCTCGGTGCTCATATACTACACGGAACCCATTTCGGATGAATCCTTCTCGAACCATGCTCAGCACGAGAGCCTTGGCGGCAACAGCTATGGCTCCCAGCTCTGGCTGCACCCTATCTATCGGCTCGATGCCTATGTTTAGTCTGGCGCGTTTCAGTCTCTCTTCCAGCATCCCTACTATGTTGTTACTGCTCCAGTAAGCTATCACCGGCGGGCTGAACCTTAGTGGCATTGCGGCGCCTCCTGTATGGGCGGCTACAGAGGAGGCTATGTAGAAAGCCCGGTAGATGTCTCCGTGTCTGGCTATGCCTCTGAGGGCTATATGCTTCATCCTGCTTAGGTCCAAGGTGAGCCGGATTCTTATCCTTGAGGTGGCTATGTGCCAGTCTGGGGGATTCGGCACCTTATGGCCCCCTTAGCTGCATGTTGAAGCGGTAATACGTTATTAGGTATGAGACACGTGCTGGTCCTCAAGGGAGGCTCCAACGTTCCACCACGAGTATGTGTAGATGGTGATGTTCTCATGTCACACCTGATGCTTCTGCGTTTTTACCCAGGCTTGAGTGCAGGTTACTGTAGGATGGGTGTGGACGTGGGCGTAGAGAGGGTGGAGGCTTACCTGCCGTATATCAGCGAAGGCGGCTTAAGAAAGGGCCTAGATATCGAAATAGGGGGCCTCAGCGGCCTCGCTGTGATCGTCGGGCGTAATGCTTCGGGGAAGACTGCACTACTCGAATCCCTAGGGTATGGTGTGTCTCTGCTCGGCCGGGAGAGCGTTATTGCCTCAACGCTGGCTATGATCAGTGTCGGGTTGTCGGAGGCTTTTGTGGCCGACCTGTGGCGTGGCAACGAGAGTGCGGCAGTGCTCTTCATTATGGTCTCTGACCCTTTCCGCCTAAGGGAGATGTTAGATGACATGCGGCACAGTGAGATAGGCAGGAAAGTGCTTAGCGACGAAGTCTACCGGCGTGCTACTAACGATTCCTCCTACATACTGGGAGGGCTTCGTGCAGTCGGCGAGGAGAGAAAAAGAGAGCGTCACAGGGCGTTCTCCCTGGGCCTCTTGAACGTTCTTGAGTTTGATAGCTTGCCTCGTGTAGTTGAGCGGATTCTTGGCAGGGGCTACGATACTTACTTCTTCTCGCCCTGGGCTGGCCGCAGGTCTCCCCTCAGCCTCTTCCGTATCCGGGGGGTTTACCTTGCGTACGGTATACGGTCTGGGAGGCCTCTGCCTCGTGCCATAGTGTTTGATACTGTAGAGGGTCTCCTCGTAGCCGCTATGCCTGGGCAGAGACACTTTGAGGGGAGCGTCGTTGTGTTCCATCCCGGGTTCGCGTACAATCCTGGCATGTTCGTGTCCTTGTACAAAGAGAGTGCGGAGAGGGGTTTTCCTAGTGAGCGTGAGGCTGTTCGCCTCCTTCGAGACTTTATCCCCTGGTTTGATGGTTTTGAGCTGATTGGCCGCGAGCTGCATGTGCGGAGCAGGTATGGTAGGAGGATAAGTGTCCGTAGGCTTAGTGATGGGCAGCGTGCGGCTGTGCTGCTTGGGCTCCTCTATGCCGCATCTCCCCACGGCTCTCTAGTCTTGATCGATACCCCTGAGGCTTTTGTCCACCCCGATGGGCTTGAGACGGTTGCGGAGCTTGTGGCCAGGATTGTTGCTGAGGGCAACCAGGCTGTTGTCGCTACTCAGAGTGCAGAGATGCTCAGGGAGATGCTCAGGGCAGCCAAGAAAGAGGGCATACTGAACGATACTGTGGTTAAGCATGTGTGGCTCCGTGGAGGCCGGGTTACGGCCAAGGGTTCTTGGAGAGGCGAGGACGCGCTGGGCATGGTTGAGGAGCTGGCCATAGACCTTCGCAGGGCCTGATGGGGGCGGAGGAGCGCTGTGACGAGTGTGAAGCGTGTCTTCATAGCTGTGCCGGGCGAGAGGGATAGGGCTTTCTACAAGATATTCGTGAAGGGTGTTACACGTCTCCATGGGCTACAGTACATTGATCTCGATAGTAGGGAGCGTATGGAGGAGAAGCAGCGATTGGTTAACGATATTATGTCTCAGGAGGATAGTCCTGGTATTCGTTTGCGCGGTGTCTCTGCGGCTGTGCTCCAGGGGAGAAGCGGCTCTACAGAGGTAGTCATCTGGCCTATGAAAGGGGAGAAGGGAGAGGGGGTGAGGATTGCCTGGTTTCTGCTGCTGTACCAGCTTGGCCTTGAAGCGCCGAAACTGAACCACTTTGTGGTTGCTACCGATTTGGAGGTGAGCAGTGCCCAGAGAGTGCTCCAGGGCCTCCTGGACAGTTTGGCGTCTAGGCAGCCCTGTGTAAGAAGCTCGCAGACAGAGAGGGGTCGGTACTACCTGCTGGTTCGCAACGTGTGCAGAAGGCGACTAGATCTACTCCTTGTAGCTCAAGGCTTGGAGCACGTGGAGCCCGTATCCCAGGCTATAGGGCAACACGCCCTCGAAGATTTCATAGTCTATCTCTCCTGGGGCCGCCTGCGCAGCCTCCTCGATAAATGCCCGAGGCTGTGGGAGCTTGTACGGGGAGCCCGCGGCCACAAGAAGCTGGCAACCCTGGCCGCCCTAGAGCACTGTAGGCCTGGCGTAGACGAGAAATTCTTCAACCGAGTGCTCACGCCGGAGTCTGTTGAAAGGCTGTGCAGCATACATGACGGGCTGGCAAAGCTAAACGAGACTCTCGTGCCCTAGCCATAGCGTCTACGGCTAAACTCAGTGAGCATTTGGCCCATAGTGCAGCCGCGGGCTCATCTTTCGGGCTTCCCCTGTCTGCAACCTCTGGGGCCCTAGAACCGGTACAACCGGGGTTGAGCTGCAGCATTTTCCGGCAGAAGTTGCAGGGAGACAATGCTAGGTTCAAGGGAAGGCTACTTGTTCTCGGCGTTGTTGAAGTATCCGGGCTCCTGGTATGCTGGAGGGTTCTCTGGCCACAGGGAGTTGGAACGGCGTGGCGTGCCAGTATTTTTGCGGGTTCTGTGGGGCGCCTCTATGCGGCTCCCTGGAGGGTTTTTGAGGATTTCTCGGAGCCTCTGTAGCGTCTCCTCGTGCCTGTGGCTCCACTTGTTCTTCTTCTCCAGTATTGGCTTGACTCTGTTCTCTACTATTCCTGCCAGCCTGTCTAGGGTTGAGGCCGTATCGTGGGCCGCCTCCTCGGGGTCTGGGCCGTGGTACTGGTGGTCGTGTAGGTCTAGCGCGGTGTTGGTGTAGTGGCTGTAGTCGGTGTAGCCGGCCTCCTCCACGAGCCTCGCCAGTATCTTGAGCCGGGAGGACGGCGTCCTCGTTACCGCTTTCTCCATTAGCCATCTCCTCTGCTCGCTGTCCCTCAGCTTCTCGGCTATCTTGTCCTTCTCGAGGGCTAGTATTGCTGCGGTCAGGGCTCTCCAGGCCTGGAACGCTTTGCCGGCAGCGTTCCTGGTGTAGTCCCTTTCGAGGAACTCTAGGGCCAGTATGCCCTCCAGCAGGGCCTCGAGGACACGGGCAGCAGCGTAGCCCACGAGGTCCGTGAGAGACTCGAGCATTTGGGGGGAGAGGCGCTGCGGTTGCCCCAATACGCACCTTCTCGGCCTCGCTGTGCTGGCGTTCATTATCTCTTTGCTCTGGCTGTGTGTCAATAGCGAACCGGTTCTCCCCTGGGTTTCATGCTGGCCCTGGCCATGTTACTGCTATACAGCGATATGGGGGATGCACTCTACGGCTACATCACTTCATATGGTTGCTCTTGGTGTCGGCCGCCAGGTCGGCTATGGGTTTCTTCCTTGGCGGCATCGGCGTCTATCTACGGGTTGTTCCGTGCGTCCTGCTGGCTCTGCTCTTCTAGGGTTTTCTTTGCTACTTCTATTGCTTCCCGTAGGAGGTTGAAGGCTTTGAGGGCGTCCTCTAGCTTCATGACTAGTATTGTGTCCGTGTAGACGCTCTCTATCTGGTTTATGTTTATGCCGTTCTTTGCGAGTATCCCGGTGACGTGGGCTATGAAGCCGGGTACTTCTACGACGTCGTGGGGGCTCACTATGACTAGGACTGCCTGGTCGGGGTATATCTCGATGAAGCTGTCCTCGCCTATTTTTTCTTTTATGTAGTTGAAGTACTCGCTGCTGACTGTTATTGTTACGCTGCTTATGCTCTGCATGAGGAAGAGTAGCCTGGCTTTGCCTACCAGCTCGGTCACTGTCTCCGCTAGTTTTGGCAGGGCGTGGAGCCTGACGGTTGCGACTGTTACCCCTGTTCTTAGCTCTAGGGCGCTCCTGGCGAGGGTCTCGAGGAGTCTCCTCTGCGGGGTCTCGGGCGTCTGGTCCCGCAGTTTCTGCGAGTAGCGGATGAGCGCGGCCTTTATCGCCTCGAGGCTGGCGCCTTTCCCGGCCTCTGCTTCGACATAGGGCTTTATCCTCCTGGCGAGCTCGGAGTAGTTGACTAAGCCGCGGGCGAGGCAGTCCTGGATGCAGGGGTCGGCATCGACTATACGGCGGACAATCTCGGAGAAGCTCTGCTGCGCCACAAGCCTGCACCGGGAAAGGAGCCGGCTCCGCCGAGAGAGGGTTCTAGGCGTTACTGTCTGCATCGCCTGTACTTTCCCAGGGCAGCAGGCAGGCGGCTATAGCCCCTAGAATGTTGCTTTTGCCGCAAAGGCCTATCAGCGCCGTGAGCGGCCTAGGCTTGGGGTTTTGCTTGTTGAATGTCTTAGCTGCCTGGGGCTTAGCCTCGACCGTGGGCCTGCCTCCATGGCCTCCCAAGGGTGGCCCCCTGAGGTGTCTCACAATAGCGTTTGTGTACCGTCTGGTGCGGAGTATTGTGGCTCCCGTAGCGTCTGTTGCAGTGGTTTTAACAGTTGGTACCGGGCTGCTGTGGCTGCCCTACGTGGGGGCTTGCTGTGAGGGTTGTGTTGGCCTACTCGGGTGGCCTCGACACTTCGGCTATCTTGGCGCTTCTCCGGGAGCAGGGCCACGAGGTCGTAACGGTTACTGTCTCGGTTGGGCAGGAGGAGGAGCTGGAGGGGGTTGAGGAGAAGGCTCGGCGACTGGGCGCGGTCGAGCACTACACGATAGACGCCACCAGGGAGTTCGTGGAGAAATACGTGTCAATGGCTATCAAGGCTAATGGGCTCTATGAGGACCGGTACCCCCTTGGCACTGCGCTCGCCCGGCCCCTTATCGCGGAGAAGGTGGCGATGGTGGCTAAGAGGGTTGGGGCGGACGCGGTTGCACATGGCTGCACGGCGAAGGGCAACGACCAGGTCCGGTTCGACACTGTGCTCCGCTACTACCTGGGCGACGACTTCAAGATCATTGCCCCCGTGAGGGAGCTTAGGCTGACTCGGGAGGAGGCGGCCAAGATACTGGCCCGGCACGGGATAGACGTGGGGGTGCACAAGAAGTACAGTATTGACGAGAACATCTGGACCCGGAGCATAGAGGGTGGGGTCCTCGACGACCCCATGGCGGAGCCTCCGGAGGACGCGTTTGCCTGGACCGTGGCGCCGGAGAAGGCGCCGGACGAGCCCCTCTACCTCGAGGTGGGCTTCGAGAAGGGCGTGCCAGTGAAGGTGAACGGGGAGCGGATGGACCTGGTGAAGCTGGTTTCAATGCTTAACAGGCTTTTGGGTGCGCACGGCTACGGCAGGATAGACCACATCGAGAACCGCGTTGTGGGGCTGAAGAGCAGGGAGGTCTATGAGGCGCCTGCAGCCCTCGCGTTGATAGAGGCGCACCGTGACCTGGAGAAGATGGTCTACACGCCGAGGGAGCTCCGGTTCAAGAAGCTGGTGGACCAGCTCTGGACGGACCTGGTCTACCAGGGGCTTTGGGTTGAGCCCCTCCGTCTCACACTCGAGAAGACAATAGACGCTATGAACGAGTGGGTGACGGGCGAGGTCAAGCTCAAGGTCTACAAGGGCAGCCTGATGGTGGTTGGGAGGGAGTCGCCCTACAGTAGCTACCGGCGTGACCTGATAGACTACAACCAGGGCTGGTACCCGAGCGACGAGGAAGCCAGGGGCTTCATCACGATCTGGAGCCTCCATAGCCTCGCCGCGGCGAAGGCGAGGGGGCTCCGCGGCTAAGCCACTAGGCTCCTCAATCTCGGGGGGAGGCGCTGGGTTTAACTGGGGGTTTTGCAGGGGCGGCGGTGGTGGGTCATTGCCGCGGTACCGGGAGATCGTGGGGATTGGCGGGGAGGGCCCTGTCTACGAGTACACTAGCAGCATAGGCCATGACGTGGAGATATTCCGTGAGGCCGTCCTGGTCCTCCTCGCCCATGGGCTCCATCTCCGCGAGAGGGGCCTCGTCCCCGAGGAGGCCGCCTGCAGGGTCCTCGCGGCGCTGCTTGAGGCCCTGGAGAAGGGTCCCCAGGCGGTGCTCCGGGGAGGCTTCGAGGACGTCTGGGAGGCCCTGGAGGCCTGGCTGGAGGAGAGGGCTGGCGAGGCGTCGGGCTACCTCTGGCTCGGGAGGAGCAGGAACGACCACGTCTCGGCGGCGCTCCGTCTCTACACGCTCCGCCGGGTCTCCGAGACCATGGTGGCGCTGGTCGAGGCCCGCCGGGTTCTCATCGAGAAGGCCTCAGTGTATCTGGGTGTCCCGGTGCTGCTCCACACCCATGCCCAGCCCAGCCAGCTGGCCACGCTGGACTGCCTCCTCCTGGCCTGGGAGGAGTCCCTGGCCTCCTCGTTCCGGCTTCTCGCCTCCGCGGCGGGCCTCGTTGACCGGTCGCCGTTGGGGGCCTCGGCTGGGGCGGGGACGCTGGCGCCCCTGGAGCCTGGCCGGCTTGCCTGGCTCCTCGGGTTCCGCGAGGCCCTGGGGAGCCCGGTCTACGCCGCCGGGAGCCGCCTGGATGTCTCCGCTGTTGCCTCCGCGGCGGCGCTGTTCCTGGTGGAGGCGTCCAGGATAGCCGGCGACCTCATGCTCTACAGCAGCCCCTATGTTGGTGCCGCCCGGCTCCCCGAGGGCCATGTGGCTACGAGCAGCGTGATGCCCCACAAGAGGAACCCGGCGACGCTCGAGGTCCTCCGCGCTAGGGCGGCTAGGGCGGCGGGGCTCCTGGCGGGGCTGCTCGCGGTCCAGAAGGGGCTCCCCAGCGGCTACAGCCTCGACCTCCAGGAGGCCAACCCGGTGCTCTACATGCTGCTCGGCGATGCTGCCTCCTCGGCCGGGGTGCTCGCGGATCTTCTGGCGGGGCTCGAGTGGGACACGGCGAGGCTCCGCGAGCTGGCCGAGGCCTACATGGCGTGGGGCGCGGAGCTGGCGGAGGCCCTCGCATTGAAGACTGGGAGGCCGTTCCGTAGGGCCTACGCGGAGGCCGCGGCCGCGATAAGGGAGGGCAGGGCCGCGGAGCTGTTGAAGAGCCTGGGCTACGCGGGGCCCCTGGAGCTCGCGGCGGCCAGGAGCACCGGGTGCCGCCCAGGCGCCGGCCTCGAGGAGGCCAGGGGCAGGCTCTCCAGGGACGCCGCCGAGGCGGAGAGGCTAGCGGAGCGAGTCAAGGAGGCCCATATCCGCGTCATAGACAAGGCCAGGGAGGTGGCCCGGGGTTGCCGGTGAGGCCGCCCAGCGAGATACGGGTCTACAGGTATCCGCTGCTGCGGTGCCCCCTGGGGCTCCGGGCGAGGCTGCTCCTCGCCAACGGCATCGCGGTGGAGGGCTGCGGCTTCGGCGCTCCGGGGCTCCGTGTGGGCGAGGTCGTCTTCACCACCGCGATGACAGGCTATCCTGAGAGCCTCACAGACCCCAGCTACCGCGGCCAGATACTCGTCACAACCCACCCCATGGTCGGCAACTACGGCGTCCCCAGCAGGAGCAGGCTCTACCACGGGGTCCTCCTCGACTACGAGTCGGAGAGGATACAAGTGGAGGGCTTCGTGGTGGCCGAGCTCCCCCGGCCAAGCCACAGCGCCTCCGTCGCGAGCCTCCACGCCTGGCTCGCCGGGGAGGGCGTCCCCGGCATATACAGGGTTGACACGAGGTTCCTCGTCGAGGAGATAAGGGAGCACGGCGTGGTAATGGGCGTGCTGGCTGTGACGCCCGTCAACGAGGAGCCCCCCTCCTGGGACGAGCTGGCCCGGAGGCTCGCCTCGTCCCCCAGCTACGACGAGCTGGTGCTCGCCGAGAAAACCCAGCCCTCGGCCCCCGTCACCCATCGCCCCGAGGGCAGGGTCCGCGCCAGGGTCTCCCTCCTCGACTGCGGCGTCAAGTACGGCATCCTCCGCAGGCTCCTTGAGCGCGGTATAGAGGTCACCAGGGTTCCCTGCCTCCGCGCTAAGCCCGAGGACTTGCTCGACGGGTATGACGCGGTCGTAATCGGCAATGGTCCTGGGAACCCGGCCCTACTGCGGGGCCCGGCCCGTGTCGCGGCGGAGGCGGCGGCGAGCGGGAAGCCTGTGCTAGCCATCTGCCTCGGCACCCAGCTCCTGGCCCTCGGGCTCGGCGCGGAGACCTACAAGCTCCCCTACGGCCACAGGGGTGTCAACAAGCCCGTGGTGGAGATAGACACTGGCCGCTGCATGGTGTCAACGCATAACCACGGCTACGCGGTAAGGTGGGACACTGTGGAGGCGACGGGGCTCCACCCCTGGTTTAGGCAGCCGGACGACGGCACCCTCGAGGGGCTGCGGAGCAGCGACGGCCTCGTCATGGCGACGCAGTTCCACCCCGAGGCGGGGCCAGGCCCCTGGGACTCCACCTGGATATTCGACAAGTTCGCCAAGCTCGCCGAGGAGGCCAGGTCGAGAACGGGGTGATGGACGGGGTGCCGCGGAGGATCGACGCCAGGAAGGTGTTGGTGCTGGGCAGCGGCGCGATAAAGATAGCCGAGGCTGCCGAGTTCGACTACAGCGGCAGCCAGGCCCTCAAGGCCCTCCGCGAGGAGGGGATAGAGACTGTCCTCATAAACCCCAACGTGGCGACGATACAGACGAGCTACGGGCTAGCGGACCACGTCTACCTTGGCCCGCTGAAGCCCTGGTTCGTGGAGAAGGTGATTGAGCGGGAGAGGCCGGACGCGATACTCCTCGGCTTCGGGGGCCAGACCGCCCTCAGCCTCGGCGTGGAGCTGTACCGGCGCGGCGTCCTCAGCCGCTACGGTGTCCGCGTCCTCGGCACACCGGTGGAGGGGATAGAGAGGGCGCTCAGCAGGGGCCTCTTCCGCGAGGCCATGCTTAGGGCTGGTCTGCCTGTACCGCCCTCCGAGCCCGCCCGGAGCGTCGAGGAGGCCCTTGAGGCGGCTGACGAGATAGGCTACCCCGTCATAGTGAGGGTTAGCTTCAACCTCGGCGGCGGCGGGAGCTTTGTCGCCTGGACGCGGGGGGAGCTGGAGAGGTGGCTGCGCCGCGCCTTCGCCCAGAGCGGCTCCGGCGAGGTGCTGGTGGAGCGCTACCTCCACTACTGGAAGGAGATAGAGTACGAGGTCGTCCGCGACGCCTACGGCAACATGGTGGCGGTGGCGTGCCTGGAAAACGCTGACCCCATGGGCGTCCACACGGGCGAGTCCGTGGTTGTCGCCCCCTGCCAGACGCTGACGGATCAGGAGTACCAGCTGCTCCGCCGCGCAAGCCTCGGGGTCGCTGAGGCCATAGGCCTCGTCGGCGAGGGCAACGTACAGCTTGCCCTCAACCCGCGGGACAGCTGGGACTACTACGTCATCGAGACCAATCCCCGGATGAGCAGGAGCAGCGCCCTCGCCAGCAAGGCCACGGGCTACCCCCTGGCCTATATCGCCGCCAAGCTTGCGCTCGGGTACCGCCTGGATGAGCTGCTTAACCGTGTAACCGGGCGCACCTGTGCCTGCTTCGAGCCCAGCCTCGACTATGTAGTGGTTAAGGTGCCCCGCTGGGACCTCGACAAGTTCGAGTCAGCCGAGAAGAGCATAGGCAGCGAAATGAAGAGCATAGGCGAGGTAATGGCCATAGGCAGGAACCTCGCGGAGGCACTCCAGAAGGCCATAAGGATGCTCGACATAGGCGAGCCCGGGCTCGTGGCGGGCCCCCGCTACGAGGAGCCCGAGCCCAGGAAGAAGGTCCTTGAGCGGCTCCGCAGGAGGGAGCCCTACTGGCCCATATGGGCTGCGAAGGCGTTCCGCCTGGGCGCCACGGTGGAGGAGGTCTACGAGGCCACGGGCGTCGACCCCTACTTCCTCCACCAGATAAGGGAGGTAGTGGAGCTAGCCGAGAAGCTCCGCCATGCCAAGCCCCGGAGCCTCGAGTTCCAGGAGCTAGTCGCGGAGGCGAAGAGGCTCGGATTCAGCGACGACCAGATAGCGGCGCTCACACGGCTCCCCGTCGGGGAGGCCGAGAGGGCCCGGAGGGCGGCTGGCCTAGAGAGGCCACTCGTGCGGCAGATAGACACGCTCGCCGCCGAGTGGCCAGCCGAGACCAACTACCTCTACATGAGCTACAGCGCGTTCCGCGACGACACGCCCAGGAGCAGGGGGCTCCCCCGCCTCGTGGTGCTTGGGGCGGGCGTGTTCAGGATAGGGGTCTCGGTCGAGTTCGACTGGGCGGTGGTCACCTACAGCGAGGAGGCGAGGAGGCTCGGCTACGAGGTGGCAGTGGTCAACTATAACCCGGAGACGGTGTCCACCGACTGGGACGTGAACGACAAGCTCTACTTCGAGGAGATAACCCTCGAGCGGGTCCTCGACATCTACCGCTATGAGCGCCCAGTCGGCGTGGTTGCGTTCCTAGGCGGCCAGATAGCGAACAACCTGGCTAGGGGGCTGGAGGAGCGCGGCGTCCGCCTCGTGGGGACTCCGGGGTCGAGCGTCGACCGGGCGGAGAACCGGGCCAGGTTCTCCGAGCTGCTCGACGAGCTGGGCATAGGGCAGCCGCCCTGGACCGCGGCGGCGAGCCCGGAGGAGGCGGAGGAGTTCGCCGAGAAGGTCGGCTACCCGGTCCTCGTGCGGCCCAGCTACGTGCTCAGCGGCTCGGCGATGCAGGTCGCCTGGAGCCCCGAGGAGCTCCGCGCAGTGATAGCGAGGGCCGTGAAGGTCTCGCCGAGGTACCCGGTGGTCGTGTCCAAGTTTATTGAGGATAGCGTGGAGGCCGAGATAGACGCGGTCGGAGACAGCAAGACCGTAGTGGGTGCAGTCATCGAGCACGTGGAGCCGGGCGGGGTCCACAGCGGCGACTCGACCATGGTTCTGCCCTGGAGGACGCTGCCCCGCGAGGCGGTGGAGGAGATGGCCAGGGCAGCGGCAGCGCTCAACGAGGCCCTCGGGATAAAAGGACCCTTCAACATACAGTTCCTCTACGACCCGCGTGGCCGCCGCGTCTACGTGGTGGAGCTCAACCTACGCACCAGCCGCTCAATGCCCTTCACCAGCAAGGTCACCGGCTATAACCTGATGCGGGCAGCCGCCGAGGCCTCCCTCCACGGCAGGATAGAGACCCTCCCAGCCCTCTACGAGGAGACCAAGGCGGGGATGCTCCTCCTACGCCCACCAAGCCACTACGGCGTGAAGAGCCCCCAGTTCAGCTGGCACCGCATCAAGGGCGCCTACCCCGGCCTAGGCCCCGAGATGAGGAGCACGGGCGAGGTCGCAGCCCTAGACCACCGCTACGAGGCTGCGCTGCTGAAGAGCTGGCTCAGCGTCCATGGCAACGAGTGGCCCAGGAAGGAGAAGCTTGTCCTCGCCTACACCCCCACCGGCCGCGGCGCCCGGGACCTCGCCCAGGCCGTGTCGGCGCTCAGTGGGGCGGGGTACAGGCCCGCAACACTTGAGGGCATGGAGGTGCCCGGCGTGGACGAGGCCATGACACCCGCGGAGGCTGTGGCTGCGCTCCGGGAGGGCCGAGTCGGGATAGTGCTAACCACCGACTACGCCCCCGCAAGGGACTACGAGGTGCGCCGCACCGCCGTGGACTTCAACACCCCGCTGGTGCTCGACGCCCGGCTCGCCAGAGAGCTCGCAAGGAGCATCGCGCTCCTCAAGGCCCCCGAGGCCCTGGAGGCCCGCGAGCTGCGCGAGTACTGGCCCCACTCCAGGGCCCCACAGGCCTCGGGGAGACCCGCAGAGGCCATGTAGACGCCACGCCCCATCAGGAGCCGGCACGGGGGTGAGCATCCGTCGCCCACCGGGTACACCTCGTGGTGGACGTGAGACGCGAGGAGGAGACCAGGATACACCGCGCCCTATCAGCCTGGGCACAGGTGAAGCTGGTTGACGTAAAGAGGACGCCCCTACCCTACGGCGGCCTAGAGGCCGAGGCGGCGGTGATACGGCCCGTCAGCATGTACCGCGCCGCCTACTCCGCCGGCGCCTACGAGGCCTCAAACATATTCACAGTCAACACCGCCGAGGCCATAATGCTCTCCGGCGACAAGGCCCTAGCCTACACCAGGCTAGCCGCCCGCGGGATACCAATACCCCCCACCTGGTACGCCACTGGCGCCGAGGCCGCGCTGAAGGCCGCGGATGAGACCGGCTACCCCACAGTAGTCAAGCCCCCCGTGGGCAGCTGGGGCCGCCTAGTGGCCAAGGCCAGGACGCCCGAGAAGCTGGAGCAGCTAGCCAGGCTCCGCCAGGCACTCCCCTGCGCCCCCCAGAAGGCGATGCTCATCCAGCCACTCCTCGACACCTCAGCAAGCGACATCAGGTGCATAGTAGTCGCCGGGGCCATACTCGGCTGCATGAGGCGCCGCGCAGCAAGGAGGGGAGAGTGGAGAAGCAACGTAGCACTAGGAGCCAAGGTGGAGCCCCTCAAGCCCACAGACGAGCTGGAGGAGCTGGCAGCCCGCGCAGCCGACGCCGTAGGAGGCTACTTCGTCTCAATAGACATCTTCGACACAAGGGAAGGCCTACTAGTCAACGAGGTAAACGGCGTCCCAGAGTTTAAGGG
>JAMOSW010000076.1 GCA_027062725.1 Pyrodictiaceae archaeon
CGGCGCTCAAGGTTATACACGAGAGCGGCTATGTGCATAACGACGTGAAACCGGCCAACATCCTCCTCAGCAGTTCACTGCCCGGCGAGTTAAGCCGTGCAGCCAGCGTTATGCTGCATGCGCTGCGTGAGCCAGAGAAGGCAAAGATTGTGCCTAAGCTATCGGATCTAGGTGTCGCTTCGCGCAGCGGCGAGCCTGTGAAGGGGTTCACGCCCCTCTATGCGGCGCCGGAGATACTGCTCTATGAGGCCACATGTCTCTCCAGGGTACCGCCGCCCGACGCTAAGCTCTGCTCGCGGCCCCTGGTCGCGGAGCCGTCCCAGGACATCTACAGCCTCGGCGTGGTCGCGCTCCAGCTACTCACTGGTGCCAGAAGAAAGCTTCTGGCGTCATACATGCAGCTCGTTAGGGACAATCCTTTGGTGGTCTATAAGCTCCTTGAGGGTAAGGCTCCGCGTGAGGTGGCTAAGATAGTTGCCAGGATGCTCAGTAACGATCCCAGGAAGAGGCCGAACGCTGGCGAGGTTGAAAGGTTCTTCCGCCGCTACGCACTAGCGACGTGAGGCTGAAATACCCGGGCTTGACGTGTCCGCCGTGTCTCTCTGGGGAAGACTATGCCTCAGAAGCCTGCACGCTGCTACACCAAGAGGAGGGCTAAGGCCTTCTCGGGGCCACCCTACACTAGGAAGGAATACATACATGGTGTGCCGATGCCGAAGATAACAAAGTTCGTTATGGGCAACGTCCACGGCGACTACGATTACGCCCTCGAGGTGTACGTGGAGGAGCGCGGCCAGATACGCCACAACGCGCTGGAGGCAGCGCGTGTAATGGTCCACAAGTACCTCTCCACAACCATAGGTGACAAGAACTACATGTTCCGTGTGCGTGTCTATCCCCACCACGTGCTCCGAGAGAACAAGATGATGGCTTTCGCGGGCGCCGACCGTCTACAGGAGGGCATGAGGCAGGCCTTCGGCAAGCCCGTCGGCACAGCGGCCCGCGTCTACCCCGGCCAGGCGGTGCTAGAGGTACGCGTAAAGAAGGAGCACATAGAACACGCCAAGGAGGCCCTACGGCGCGGTGCGGCGAAGCTGCCACTCCCAAGCAGGATAAGGATAATTCCCCTAAAGGAGGGTCTGCCGCAGATCCCGCAGTAAGCACAACACATGGACCCTGCCATCCCGGCCCCTGCCTCGCGGAGGTCATCCCCCCTCCTCCTTGTCCTGCAATTTTCTGTCTGCCAGTTTGGCCCATCGAGGGAACCCGGTCACATCGCTGAAGTTTTGGGCCTCATCGCTGGTTTTCTAGAGGGTGTGCTCATCCTTGACGAGGCAGGGCTCTAAGAGCCTAGAGCTTGTAGTTGATAACTATTTGTTTGATTTCTCGCGTCTGCGTGAGAC
>JAMOSW010000077.1 GCA_027062725.1 Pyrodictiaceae archaeon
GTCAATGCAAGGGGATTTGAGGGCGCTTAACGTTGACGCCGCGGGCGCTATTTGTTGGCAGGTTCCAGCCCATCCATTGGGGGCATGTTAAGGCGTTGGAGTGGATACTGGAGGAGCTAGGCGTTAGCGAGGTATTGGTTGTTATTGGCTCTGCACAGGAGAGTCATACACTGAGAAACCCTTTCACAGCAGGAGAACGGTTTGAGATGATAATGCGTGCTCTTCGCGAGGCTGGTCTTCCCAGGGATAGATTCCTCGTAGTACCGGTGCAGGACATGCAGATGAACCATGTCTGGCCTCGTTACCTTGAGATGATGCTGCCTCGGTTCAATGTCGTGGTTACGAGGAATCCATTGGTTTCAAGGCTCTTCAGAGAATATGGTTACAGCGTCGTTGCTCAGCCCATGTTTAGGCGGGAGGAGTACAGCGCGACCCGTATACGTGCACTAATGCTTGAAGGGGGCGACTGGCAGCGCTACCTCCCTCTAGAGGTCGCATCATACATAGAAGAGGTTAAAGGCGTTGAGAGGCTTAGGGAGATAGCCTCAAGGGATTAAGCTATGGCGAACGTTGTTGAGATCGATGGCAGTTTCGGTGAGGGCGGCGGCCAGATTCTGCGTACAACGCTGGCGCTGGCGGCTCTCACGGGAAGGCCTGTACGTATATACAACATACGTGCGAAGAGGCCAAGGCCTGGTTTGCAGCGGCAGCACCTGGTCTCGGTAAAGGCGGTGGCTGAGCTGTCCTCTGCACGGGTGGAGGGTCTACGGCTAGGCTCTACAGAGATAGTCTTCCACCCAGGCCCCATAAGAGGTGGACGGTTTAAGTTCGACATAGGCACTGCTGGCAGCGTGACTCTCGTGCTTCAGGCAGTGCTGCCAGTGGCCGCCTTTGCTCCCTCACCTGTGCACCTATGGATCCGTGGCGGTACGGACGTGCCTTGGAGTCCCCCGGTGGATTACGTGAGGTTCGTTCTGCGAAGACTGCTTGAAAAAATGGGCTATTTCTTTGATATCAATCTACGTAGGCGTGGCCACTACCCTAAAGGGGGTGGCATAGTTGAGGTCGAAGTGGCGCAACCGCCACGACGCTTGGCCCCAGTCGAGCTAGCTGAGCGTGGCGCATTGCTCTATATAGAAGGGCTTAGCCACGCTGTTCGTCTTCCACGCCATGTGGCTGAGCGGCAGGCGAGAGCCGCGGAGGCAATGATTCGGAGTAGCTTGCCGGACATCCCAGTTAAGATAGAAATAGAGTGGTATGAGCCCAACCGGGATCCTCATCTTGGTCCAGGCAGTGGTATAGTGGTCTGGGCTGTAGGCCAGAGGAGCGTGCTCGGAGGCGACGCGCTGGGGGCTAAGGGCAAGCCGGCAGAGAAAGTAGGCGAAGAGGCGGCTCGCAAGCTTATTGAGGACCTTAAGACGGGGAAGGGTCTTGATCGCCACGCATCGGATATGATGATAACCTATGCTGCTGTCGCTTGTGGCAGAAGCGTGCTTGGAGGCGCTAAGCTCACGAAGCATGCGTGGACTAACTTGTACGTAGTGAAACGCATCCTGCCCGAGATAAGAGCTGACTTCATAGAAGGCGGCGAGCTTGAGAAGCCCTTCATACTTGAAATTAGGGGCGCCTGTATAGAGAGGTAGCATACGCGGCTTGCCGCGCGAGGAAAAGAAGCTTCTACTCTTTACCGTAGAGCCACGGTGCTGCCCTCTTAATGCACTCACCTAGAAGGGTTGCAAGCCTATCCAAGCCTTCGCCGGTAGCAGCAGAGACAACTATGGGCTCCGAGCACATCCTTTTCCTCGTATCATCCTCGAGGGCGTCCATCACAGCCTCTATTGTTTTCTGTATATCATCTCTGGGTGTTATATCGGCCTTATTTACTACTATCATTAGTTTTATATCTCGTTTTTTAATAATATCCTTCTCTATGCTCTTAAGAAGCCGTATCTGGCTATTTACGTCCTGCACGCGTTCAATTGAAGGATCTAGCACAAAGAGCACAATGTCGGGCAACGTGGAAAGCGCGGCAAGAGCCTTCCGCTCTATCTCATTTAGAAGCTCATGTGGCCTCTCTAAAACGCCTGGCGTGTCGACTATGTAGTAGGCCACATCGCTCTGCACAACCTTGCCGACTATTATCGTCTTTGTCGTAAACGGGTACGCGGCTATCTCAGGCTTGGCCGTTGAAAGCTTCGAGACTATAGTTGATTTACCAGAGCTAGGTATACCCGCTATAACAACGATGGGGAACCCCTCAGCTATCACATGTGTCCTTACCAGCTCCTCCTTCACGCGCCGTAGTAGGCTTAGGTCTTTACGGAGCCTCCTTACAAGGGAGAGTATGCGTCCACTCGCCTCTTTACGCAGCCTAGCAGCCTCGCTAGGGGTTTCGCTAGTCGCTATCAGCCAGCGGTATTGGTTCCAGAACTCTCTCGCAAGCCGTATTGCCCTAGCAACTCTCCTTCTAGCATTCTCGTACTCCTCTCGACCGATGTAGGCCTCGACAAGTGCACGATGGAATTCGCTTAACTCTGACAAGGTTGGCATCTCTAGGGCTGATCTAAGTCTAGAGACAACAACATTATATACAGTCTCGAGTCTCTTTAGCTCAAACTCTATCCTACCGGCCCTGCCGGGCCTCCTAGGCTTAAGCCGTCTATATCTTTGGCCAACAACGGAGATTATCTCGTCAGCTTCATACACGTAGATTCTCTTAAGCCTAGTGACTGTTTCGACGAGACGCTTGGCTTCCACATGCCTTCTAAGCCAGGGTATGCTCTTCTGTTCTAGGCTCATGCAGTTACCCTAGTGTCTGCCCTCAGTCCTCTGCGCCCCCTTAACTCCGCTCTCTAAGCGGTTACGGCTGTGCCTTTAGCAGGAGCATAGGTGTGGCTTCTTCGCCCTCGAGGCACTTGAGAGCCTTTCTAAGGAGCCTCCTTAGCGTCCGCGCCTCTCTCGGCGAGAGATTGTGTTCTAAAGCTACTTCCGAGTAAAGAGGGTACTCGCCACGTTGATTGTAGAGAAGAAGTGTCTTAATAAGAGCAGCTACGAGTTTCTCGTTGAGCCCTTTCACGAGCCTCTTTATACATGGATTCTTTAGGAGGCGTAGCGCTTCGCTAGCGGCGAGGGGGTTAGAACGCAGGCCCTCAATTATCTCTACGGCCGTAGAGCCAAGCTTTTGTGTGAGCCTTGCGCGTGCAGTTGCAAGCGAAAGCATGGCCCTTTGGAGGCGTCTCTCTGTGGAAGTGTAGCGGGGACCAGTAGCCGCTTCTACTGCTACACCAGCGCTTGGCGTGTTGGCGAACACGGTGTCGTCTATAACATAGCCACATGAGGTGCAGACGAGTTGTCCCCTGGCAACGTCTATTATTAGCGTGGTAGCGCCGCAAACAGGGCAACGTGATGGAGTTACGGCCGTATAGTAGCCCGCTGCAGTCAGTGTATCCTTCCCTCCCCTTATGCCCATAATGTATCCCTTTCTTTGATGCGATAAATAAAACCGAGAGGATGGCGGTGAGTAAGGTGTAAGTATTGGCGGGGATAGCCAGATTTCCGGGCGCCGCAGGAAGGTATAGACTACTAGCCGCAACTTCCGCAAGAGAGTGCTTTAGATAGGGGTGCTACGAGACTGGGCGGAGGCGGGTGTTGAGGGTGAGCTTTTACGGTACTGGCGCCACGGCTGTTGGCGTGAAGGGCAAAAACTTTGTAATATTAGCGGCCGAGAAAAGGATAAGCTATAATGGTTTTGTCGTTAGTCGTGCTGGCAAAAAGGTCTATAAGATTACCGATTATCTAGGTCTTGCTCTCGCGGGCTTGTTCGCGGACATGCAGGCAGTAGTTAAGATACTCGCTGCCGAGCTCTCCTACCACGAGCTCACGATGGGCAGGAGGATGAGTGTGCGTGCTGCCGCAAAGCTGCTAGCGTCAATACTGTATTCTAACAAGTACTCTCCCTTCCTCTCCGAGATACTGGTAGGCGGCATAGAGCAGAGTGGCGAAGCCAGACTCTACGTGATGGACCCTGTGGGGTCGCTTATAGAAGATGATTTCGCAGCGATAGGGTCTGGCGCACCGGTCGCAATAGGTGTTCTTGAAAACGGTTATCGCCCAGGTATAGGTTTCGACGAGGCAAAGAAGCTTGCTGTATCGGCGATAAGGGCTGCTCTAGAACGTGACGCAATGTCCGGTGATGGTATAGACTTGCTAACCATAAGGGTTGTGGACGGTAAGCCTGTGGCAGAGGAGGAGTCAATAAGAGGCACACACTAGCCCCACATGCGGGTTAAGACATCGTGACCCTGCCCATAGCCAGGCCGGATCCGGAAAGGCTTGTAAGAATACAAAAGCTTTTAGAGAAACTAGTGTTAGACAGCATAAGCGCCGCGCGGCCATGGCGCGCCTCAGATAGCTTCTATTGTCTTGGCCTTGATGCTGCCTACAGTAGACGCTACGGCGGAGTAGGGGCAGCAGTTCTGCTGGATACACGGCTAAAACTACTGGATAAGGAGATATCCTTGGGCGAGCCAAACATCCCCTACATACCTGGCTTACTGGCTTTCCGTGAAGCACCTCTCTTCTACGCAGCCCTCTACCCCTTAATGGCTAGGCATAGCTACAAGCGGCACAATATGGTGATATTCGTTGACGGACATGGTGTATCACACCCACGCCGCACCGGTATAGCTAGCCACATCGGCCTAGCGCTCGGTCTACCCTCGATAGGGGTCGCGAAGAAACGACTATACGGTAGGGAAGTGGTGACAGAGAAGACGTGCAACGAGCCTCCATGTATAATAGGCTACCTGGAGGGCGATGATGGCAATAAGCTCGCTGCGATAATTCGCACATACACAGGGTCAAGGATATACGTTAGCCCAGGAGCCTACATAAGGCTAGAGGACGCAGTAGAGCTGGCTCTCACCTGTCTACGCCACAGACCTCTCCCCGAACCAACATACCAGGCAGACAAGCTCTCAAAGAGAATAGCGCGTAGCCTTGATAGGGGCACGATAAGACCCGCAGACCTAAAACATGGCCTTAAGGGCCTCCTGGTAGGAGACAGCAGCACGCACTGACTATCAGCCCCTATATCACGCCAGTCACACGTGCAAGCCTTTCCGCGGCCTCCCTAGTGAGCCCTGTCTCTCCCACTATTGTATAACGATCAGGCCTTATCCGATGCATAATGGTTAGCGCCTCTATCACCGCCTCCTCGGGTATGCCTAGGTCGTGTGCACGGGTAGGCAACCCTATCTTCTTCAGCGTGTTCCTTACCTTGCGCCAGTCGCCGCCGTGCAGATACATCATCATTATGGTTCCAAGTGCCACTTGTTCTCCGTGAAGAGCTCTCCCGGGTGCAACTATGTCTAGGGCGTGACTAAAGAGATGTTCTGAGCCGCTTGCAGGCCTGGTGGAGCCAGCTATGCACATCGCAACACCACTGCTGATTAAGCCCTCAACGAGGACACGGACAGCCTCCCGGCTGCCACGTCCAATGCTACCCGCGTATTCGATCACATGCTTAGCAGATAAAAGCGCAAGTTTTGCCGCATACTCGCCATAATATTCCCCTTTGAGGCGATGTGCTAGCTTCCAGTCACGCACAGCCGTAAGCTTTGCAACCAAGTCGCCTGCGCCAGCCCGTATTAGCCGCAACGGCGCGGACGAGATGATGTCAATGTCTGCTATAACGGCGACCGGTGTACGAGTCCGGACAGAGTAGGGTCTATTGCTCCCCTTAAGCGACGTGAAGGGGGACGCAATACCGTCATGCGAGGGGCTCGTAGGGATGCTAATGAAAGGCACCTCGAGCTTCCAGGCGGAAAACTTGCCGACATCGATAGGCTTGCCACCGCCAAAGCCTATAACAGCCTCAACCCCAGCCTCATGGAGTTCACGCGCTACGTCCTTGGCTGTCGCGATGCTCGAATCCTTAACACTCACAACGACGGCCTCAACAACGTCTTCAATAACACCCCTAAGCCTGTGGCCATAGAGCTGCCACACGTGGGGGCCAGTTACTATCCCTACACGGCTCCCCCGTTCAACTCCAGCCACAGACAGTGCCGACAACGTGTCGGCAAGTGCGCCGTCGCCGACACTTATCAGCCTAGGCAGCTCAATCCGATGAAGCACGGCGTTCGAATCCATTCACAGCCCCCTTCCTTGCAGTCGGGAACTCTCCCCAGGAGTAGTTTATCTTGAACCCCTTCCCTGTAACCAGGAATAAGTGCTCGCGCCGGCTGAGACGGAAACTGTGGAGCCAACGCACAGCCAGGCCTACTTACAGCGAGAGCCTCGTCCGCTACGTCTATATTGTCCGGGGCCTCTATAGCCTCCACCCCTTGGGCAGGAGCGCTGCTAAAAATGCAAGCTTCCAGAAAGGGGATAAAGCCATGATGTTAACTGCACAGATTCTTAACGAAAATATAGAGGCGGCTCTGGAGCGCGCACTAAAGGGCACAACAACAGTGGGACTAAAAACAAAACACTTTGTTGTACTCGCTGCGGACCGACGCGCAACCAGCGGCTACTACGTCGCCCATAAGAGGACAAGAAAGATAATCCAGGTAACAGACTACATGGTCGTAACTACGGCTGGACTTGTGGCCGACGCTCAGGTATTAGCCGAGTGGCTTTCAAACTATGCCCGCTACCACTACTACGTAACAAAGCATAGGCTGAGCGTCCGTGCAGCAGCCGAGTACCTGGCTGCAATACTCCACGGTTCCAGGTCCTCCCCCTATATAGTCCAGCTATTGCTAGGCGGCTACGACAACGCACCAAGGCTCTTCAACATAGACTGGTTCGGGAGCGTCACTGAGGAAAAGTTCGTAGCCACCGGCTCTGGCTCGCCGACAGCGATAGGCGTGCTCGAAGACCAATACAGCGAGGACCTCAACGAGGACCAGGCCCTCGACCTAGCGGTACGCGCGGTCTACTCGTCTATACGCAGAGACAGTTTCACGGGCAACGGTGTGGACGCGGCATTAATCAGCGATAAGGGCGTTAAGTGGTACCACTTTGACCTAGAGGAACTTGTATCAAAGTACCGGGCAACACTATAACGCAGTGAAAGATTAAAGCACCCTCCTCCCCTTGCCTGGCCTGGCGGCTTAGCCGGCCTGGCCCGGCAGTTACTGTATAGCCCACAGTGAAGGACATGTTCCCACAATCAGAGTCAATCACTTTGCTCTATTAGGGGTTTTCTACTGTAGGGCCATGTTTTTATGTATATGAGTGCCCCTCCAGGACCCTTCGTCGGCCTCCTGGTTTGGGGCTCTCGGCTTGGACAGTAGTTCACGCCCCTACAGCCGTTGATGGTTACTTGGCTGGGGAGCCGTGGTGTCAACCCTTTCCGCGCATCATGCCCCTGTAGCTTGATCATCAAGCGATAGGAGGGGGTTTCGTTGTACAAGAAGAGCGAGGTAAGGAAGATAGTGCTGTTGATAGCGTCGGAGCTTGCTCCTAAAGGTGTCCAGATAACCCGGATAGAGTTTGAGGGGCCCGAGATAGCTGTCTATATAAAAAACCCACAAGTACTCGTATCACATCCCGACGTTGCCAAGGATATAGCTAAGAAGCTCAAGAAGCGCATAGTGATTAGGACTGATCCCGCGATACGTAAATCGCCTAAGGAGACTGTGGAAATAATAAAGCAGCTTGTTCCTCCGGAGGCGGGTATAACAAGCATAATGTTCGACAATGTCCTAGGAGAGGTCATAATCAAGGCGAGGAAGGTTGGCCTTGTCTACGGCAAGGGCAGGGCTATATACAACAAGATCCTCGCCGAGACTGGCTGGAGACCAACGATAATACGTGAGCCGCCGGTAAAACCCGAAGACCTAAAAACAATAAACAACATAATCGGCTATATGCTGTCGCAGAGTAGTTACAGGCTCCGCGTGCTGCGGGAGGTTGGCGAACGCATACACCGTGGCGTAATATTCGAAAACAGGTACGTCAGGATAACGGCGCTCGGCGGCTTCCTTGAGGTCGGGCGCTCAGCTATCCTCGTGGAGACAAGCGAGAGCAAGATCCTGCTTGACGTCGGCATAAACCCCGGCGGGCATGGGTACGACCTATACCCGCGTCTCGACCTAAGCCAGGTACCCCTCGAGGAGATAGATGCCGTAGTAATCACGCATGCACACCTAGACCACATGGGCCTTGTCCCGTATCTCTTTAAGTATGGTTACCGTGGCCCCGTTTACGCGACAAAGCCAACCCGCGACCTAATGGTGTTATCACAGCTTGATCTTCTGGATATAATGCAGAGGGGGAGCCAGCGACCTCCATATAGCCAGCTCGAAGTCAAGAAGATGATACTCCACACTATACCTCTCGAGTACGGCGAGGTAACCGACATAGCGCCTGACGTGAAGCTCACCTTCTACAATGCTGGCCACATATTAGGCTCAGCGATGGCCCATCTGCATATAGGCGAGGGTCTCCACAACATAGTCTATACGGGCGACTTCAAGTTCGGCCGTACAAGGCTCCTCGACAAGGCTAACACAGTATTCCCCCGCGTCGAGACAGTGATAATGGAGAGCACCTATGGGGACCGCAACCAGCCTCCACGCGATGAGGCAGAGCTAGAGCTGATAAGCGTCATAAGCCGCACGGCTGCCCATAAGGGCAAGGCCTTGATCCCGGTAATGGCTGTGGGTCGTGCCCAGGAGATATTGCTCGTCCTAGTCGATGCCCTCAATCGCAAACTGCTGCCGAAGGACGTGAAGATATACATAGATGGAAGCATAAGGGAGGTTAATGCGATACACCTAACCTATCCGGAGCTCCTATCGGCCCAGGTTAGGTCAAAGATACTGCGCGACGAGAACCCGTTTGAGCACGAAAGCATTGTGCGTGTAGAGAAGAAGCAGCAGCGCGAAGAGATAGCTAAGAGTGATGAGCCAGCGGTCATCCTAGCTACATCAGGCATGCTGAACGGTGGCCCCTCGGTCGAGTATCTCCGCCTACTGGCTCCTGATCCGCGGAATGCGCTCATCTTTGTAGCTTACCAGGCAAAGGGGACGCTTGGCCGTAGGATACTTGATGGTGAGCGAGAGATAACTATGGTGACCGAGGATGGGCGGCTGGAGACAGTAAAGATAAACATGAACGTCGTGTCAATAGATGGCTTCTCCGGCCACTCTGATAGACGCCAGCTGCTGGCGTTCCTGGCTAACATGAAGCCGAAGCCGAAGAACATAATACTCAACCACGGTGAGCCGCAGGCCATATACTCCCTGGCTGAGACTATAAGGAAGAGGGCGCGCCATCTGGGTCTTCCGAGCGACATAAGGGTCTATACACCCGGTGTCCTCGAGTCGCTCCATGTCGCTGGCACGGCCTAGATTTTCTCGGCCAGTTTCCAGAACCTATCCCCCACGTGATGAAGCGACCTGGTCACCCTCCCCTTCTCCATAGCCCTTATCTCGCTGCTATCGTAGAGAGCTTCGTGGACAGCAAGCGGCAGGCCGCGCGTAGGCTCAGCCACGACAACTATATCACCCTTTCTAAAATCGCTACGGATCTCGACTATGCCTGGCCTCATTAGATCGGCGCCGCGCGATATGGGCCTCACAGCGCCCTGGTCGACTATCACCGAGGGTAGCCAGTCATAGCCTCTCCTCAGGAGGAATAACAGGTGCGGTATGGAGCGTTCCCCCAGCTCTCTGGCCTCGATAAAGGCAGGTATGCCGTCAAACACGTACAGCTTGACGTCGTCCTCAACAACTATCTCTATGCGGCTGTACCGGTCTGGGTTGAAGCTGGCGTAGAGTTCGCGTATTGTTTTCACTAGGAGGCGCCTATCCTTCTTGGATAACAGCCAGCGCCTCAAGGCTGAGGGCATCCCTCGCTCGCTGCGGTGTACACCCCGGCAGGGGGCGCAGCGTGGAGCGCTGGCGGGGCTGGGGGACAGATTCTCTAATAAAACCCTGGGGTTGGCTGAGCGGCTCTGGGGGTGCAACGGGGCATGGCCGAGACGACTCATCGTGTCCTCGGCGAGAGCATCGGCAGTATAGTGCTTGTGAAGCTGCGTGGTGTCAACGAGGTCAGGGGAAGGCTCAAGAGCTATGACCAGCACCTAAACCTCGTGCTGGAGGACGCTGAGGAGGTAATGCCCGACGGTTCGACGAGGAAGCTCGGCACCATAGTCATACGTGGCGATACTGTGCTGCTCATCTCTCCCGCGCAGCCCTGAAGCCTGCATACAGGACAGGGTATGGCGGATTAGTGGTAGGGGTGAAGACCCATGAGTAAGGGCACACCGTCCTTCGGTAAGAAGGGCCGGAGCTACACTCACATAAGGTGCCCCAGGTGCGGTAGGCACAGTTACAACGCCGCTAAGGGCTACTGTGCGGCATGCGGCTACGGCCGCAGCAAGAGGATGCGCCGTTACTCCTGGATGAACAAGAAGGTTAATAGGGTACGCCTACGCTAGCGCCTGCTCCTACTAGGCCCCGCTTTGTGGCCTATACCGCTCCACGCTCGTCAAGGCTTTCCCTGGGGGAGGCGTCGGCATGGCCAAGCAGAAGAAGCAGAAATTCAACATTCTGGAGCATGAGCTTGTCCCAAAGCATGAGATAGTGCCGCCGGAGGAGGCTGTCGAGATACTGCGCCGTCTAGGCGTCAAGCCGCAGCAGCTTCCATGGCTCCGTGTGACCGACCCCGTAGCTAGGGCCATAGGTGCCAAGCCCGGCGACATAGTGAGGATATATAGGAAGAGCCCTACATCTGGCGAAATAGTTGTCTACCGCTACGTTGTAGGCTACTAGGCCTTAGCTCCAGGGCTCCCAGGCATTTGACGTTTACGCCGATATGCCTCCCCTGGCCGTGTGTTCCTGCGTGTTTGTCATGTTTGTCTGTTGCTCGGCACCCGTAGGGGGGTGGTTGCTTCGTGGCTGCTGTGCAGGAGCGTTTCCCCTCCAACGAGGACAGATGGCTAGTAATGAAGGCATTCATAGACGAGTATGGCCTTGTACGTCAGCATATTGACTCCTACAACCGGTTTATAGAGAAGGAGCTTCCCCAGATAGTGAAGGAGTTTGGCTACATTGCTACGCCGAGGAGGGAGTACGAGATAAAGATTGTTGACGTGGAGCTCGGCGAGCCGATGGTCACTGAGAGTGATGGGAGCGAGCACCCTGTCACTCCCATGGAGTGCCGCATAAGGGACCTCACCTACTGGGCCCCGATAAAGGCTAAGGTTGTGATAGTTGAGAGCGGGATAGAGAGGGAGCCGGAGGAGATAGTTCTCGGTTATCTCCCTGTAATGCTCCGTTCGAAGGCAGACCCGATATCGAGATGCTTCTATGACCCCAGTGTTGACCGACAGGAGTGCATAAGGAGGATAATTGAGGCAGGGGAGGATCCCAGGGACCCAGGCGGCTACTTCATAATCAATGGCTCGGAGAGGGTAGTCGTTATCCAGGAGGACCAGGCGCTCAACCGGATACTTGTCGGCAAGGCCAGGGCGGGTACCTCTGCTGTGCTCTACACTGCCAAGGTCATATCATCCCACAGGGGTGTCAGATATCAGCTCATCCTTGACATGCATAAGGATGGTACCCTGCATGTGTCCATGAGCAGGGCTCTGAGCAAGATACCCTTCGTCATCCTTATGAGGGCGCTCGGGCTGGAGCGCGACCAGGATATAGTGCTCGCTATAAGCCCCGACCCGCAGATACAGCAGATGATAATACCCTCGCTCGAGCAAGCGCGGGCAATAAACACTGTGGAGGACGCGCTCGACTTCGTTGGCAGCAGGTTCCGCGAGGGCATCGGTAAGCCTCGCGAGCAGCGTATAAGGGTCGCCGAGAGGATTCTTGACTACGTTCTCCTCCCCCATATAGGCACAAGGCCCGAGGACCGTATTAGGAAGGCGCTCTTCCTAGGCCAGATGGCGGCCAGGCTGCTGGAGTATGTGGCGGGCAGAAGGGAGGAGGACGACAAGGACCACTACGCCAACAAGAGGCTGCTCCTCGCCGGCGACCTAATAGCGATGGTGTTCCGTATAGCTATGAGGACGCTGGTCTACGACATAAGGCAGCAGCTTGAGAAGTTCCGTGCCCGTGGCCGCAGGATAAACGCGAGGATGGTCATACGCTCCGACATAATCACGAACAGGCTCCGTGAGGCCCTGGCGACCGGGAATTGGCCCGGGCAGAGAACCGGTGTAAGCCAGATCCTGGACCGCACCAACTGGATATCCACGCTCAGCCATTTGCGCCGTGTGGTCTCCCAGCTGAGCAGGAGCCAGCCCCACTTCGAGGCCCGCGACGTCCATGGCACCCAGTGGGGCCGTATCTGCCCCTTCGAGACCCCTGAGGGCCCCAACTGTGGCCTCGTCAAGAACCTCGCTCTGATGGCGTATGTGTCGCCGGGCGTGGATGACAAGGAGATAGAAGAGATAGTCTATAAGCTTGGTGTCCGCGACGCTGTCGAGCTCTTCGCGGAGGTTCGGAAGACCGGCTACTACCCGCCGGAGCTGCAGCAGTGGAGCAAGGTCTTCCTCAACGGTAGGCTGCTGGGCTACCATCCTGACGGCGACCGCCTTGTCGAGGAGCTCCGAAGCCTACGCCGCCAGGGCAAGATATCGCCGTACGTGAACTTCTCAATATATAAGACTCAGTGGGTGAGCGAGGTCTACATCAATACCGATGCGGGCCGTCTGCTGCGCCCGGTATTCGTGGTTGAGAACGGGAGGCTCCGCTACAGCCCCGAGCATGCCGAGAAGCTCCGCAGGGGCGAGTGGAGGTTCACCGACCTCCTCCGCAACGGTATTGTTGAGATGCTCGATGCCGAGGAGGAGGAGAACACGTACATAGCCCTCAACCCGGAGGACGTAACGCCCGAGCACACCCACATGGAGATATGGCCTGCGGCTATAATGGGCGTCGCGGCCAGCACAATCCCCTACGCGGAGCACAACCAGTCGCCGCGTAACACCTACCAGGCCGCGATGGCTAAGCAGGCGCTCGGCCTCTACGCAGCCAACTACCAGATACGTGTCGACACACGTGCGCACCTGCTCCACTACCCCGAGAAGCCCCTGGTGCAGACACGTGCGCTGGATGTGATAGGCTACAACCAGCGCCCCGCCGGCCAGAACATGGTAGTCGCAGTCATGTCGTTCACGGGCTACAACATCGAGGACGCCATTATAATGAACAAGTCTTCTATCGACAGGGGATTGGCTAGGTCAACGTTCTTCAGGCTCTATGCGACTGAGGAGCGGAAATACCCAGGCGGCCTCGAGGATAAGATAGAGAAGCCCGAGACACGCGTAGAGGGCTCCAAGCCCCCGGAGATGTACAAGAAGCTCGACGTTGACGGCATAATAAGCCCCGAAGTTGAGGTCAGTGGCGGCGAGGTGTTGATAGGTAAGACGAGCCCGCCGCGCTTCATGGAGGAGTACCGCGAGTTCGGTACGGTCTCCGTGAGGCGCCGCGACACATCGGTAACAATGAGACATGGCGAGAAAGGTGTCGTGGACACAGTCATATTGACCGAGAACATTGAGGGCTACAAGCTTGTCAAGGTCCGTGTCCGTGACCAGCGTATACCCGAGATAGGCGACAAGTTCGCGTCCCGTCACGGCCAGAAGGGAGTAATAGGCATGGTTATACCCCAGTACGACATGCCGTTCACTGAGGACGGCATATCGCCGGACCTCATCATCAACCCGCACGCGTTTCCCTCGCGAATGACCCTCGGCCAGCTCTTCGAGACCATAGCCGGCAAGTATGCTGCGATTAAGGCTAGGTTTGTGGACGCGACGCCGTTCGCCAAGGAGCCCATCGATAACATAAAGATAGAGCTGTTGAGGGCCGGCTATGCGCCTGATGGCACCGAGATAATGTATGATGGCCGCACAGGCGAGATGCTGCGCAACCCGATACTGATAGGCATAGTGTACTACCAGAAGCTGCACCACATGGTTGCGGACAAGATGCATGCCAGGGCTCGGGGACCAGTGCAGGTGCTCACTAGGCAGCCTACCGAGGGTCGCGCCCGCGAGGGTGGTCTAAGGTTCGGCGAGATGGAGCGCGACTGCCTCGTCGGCCATGGCGCAGCGATGCTGTTGAGGGAGAGGATGCTGGAGAGCAGCGACAAGTACGTAATGTATGTCTGTGAGCTCTGTGGCCACATAGCATGGTTCGATAGGAACAAGAGGAAATACATATGCCCGATACATGGCGACAAAGGCAAGATATCGATGGTTGTGGTGCCGTATGCGTTCAAGCTGCTGCTCCAGGAGCTCATGAGCATGTGTGTCATGCCACGGCTCCGCCTAGGCCCCAAACACGAGTGGAAGCCCGAGTGAACCGTAACACCGCACTGTTTTGTGTCTGATGTTGCCTCTCTCGGTGTTCAATCCCTCCGCTGCATGTATGGCTCGTGTGCCGGGTGGGTGGTGTTAGGCCTTGATCCCAGAGCAGAAGATAATCAAGAAGATAAAGTTCGGCATACTCTCGCCGGACGAGATACGCAAGATGTCTGTCACGGCAATAGTCACGAGCGAGCTCTACGACGAGGACGGGAGGCCCATCCAGGGCGGCCTCATGGACCCTCGCCTTGGCGCGATAGCGCCCGGCCAGGTATGCCTCACCTGTGGTAACGACGCGAAGAGCTGCCCAGGCCACTTCGGCCACATAGAGCTCGCCAGGCCGGTTATCCACGTTGGTTTCGGTAAGCATATCTATGATGCCCTCCGCGCTACTTGCCGCTCCTGTGGCCGTCTCCTCCTACCCGAGCACGAGGTGCGTCGCTACCTCCGCCTCCTCGAGAGGCTTGAGGACAAGTGGCCTCTCCTAGCGAAGATGCTGGTAACTGTCGTCAAGAAGCGTGCCTCAAAGGTTGTCGAGTGCCCGCATTGTGGCGAGCGCCAGTACAAGATAGTGTTCGAGAAGCCCTACACCTACTACGAGGACCGTCCCGAGGGCAGGATCCAGCTCAACCCATTCGAGGTGCGGAGCAGGCTGGAGAAGATACCCGACGACGACGCCAGGCTACTGGGGCTTGACCCGCAGGAAGCTCGCCCCGAGTGGATGGTGCTGACGGTTCTCCCGGTGCCGCCTATACACGTGCGTCCCTCTATCGTGCTCGAGTCCGGTATACGCGCCGAGGACGACCTGACGCATAAGCTGGCGGACATTGTAAGGACCAATGAGAGGCTCCGCGAGCTGTTGGACACGGGTGCGCCGCAGACGCTGATAGATGAGCACTGGATGCTGCTCCAGTACCACGTCGCCACCTATATCGACAACGAGCTGCCTAGGATACCCGTGGCGAGGCACCGTGGCGGGAGGCCGCTGAAGGGGCTCGCCCAGAGGCTTAAGGGCAAGGAGGGCCGGTTCCGCGGCAACTTGAGCGGTAAGCGCGTTGACTACTCGGCGCGTACGGTAATCTCGCCCGACCCCAACATAAGCATCAACGAGGTGGGCGTGCCGGAGCCTATAGCCAAGACCCTCACTGTCAGGGTGCCAGTAACCCAGTGGAACCTGGATGAGATGCGGCGCCTGGTGCTCAACGGCCCCGACAAGTGGCCAGGCGCTAACTACGTGATCACGGCTGATGGTAGGAAGATAGACCTGCGCTACGCTGACCGTAAGCGTATAGCCGAGATGCTGGAGCCTGGCTGGATGGTTGAGAGGCACCTCCGCGACGGCGACATAGTGCTGTTCAACCGTCAGCCAAGCCTCCACCGTATGTCGATAATGGCCCACATAGTGAAGGTGCTGCCCGGCAAGACGTTCAGGCTTAACCTGCTCGTCTGCCCACCTTACAACGCCGACTTTGACGGCGACGAGATGAACCTACACGTGCCGCGCACGGAGGAGGCACAGGCAGAGGCCAGGGAGCTGATGCTGGTACAGTACCACATCCTCTCCCCACGCTACGGCGGCCCCATAATAGGCGGCGTCCAGGACTACATCAGCGGCGCCTACCTGCTCACAAGTAAGGCGAACCTGCTCAGCCAGGCGGACGTGGTGGACCTACTGTCGGCGGCAGGTTACCGCGGCGAGCTACCCGAGCCCGCGATACTGTCGCCAAAGAAGAGGTGGACCGGTAAGCAGCTGGTGAGCCTCTTCTTCCCTAAGGAGTTCAACTTCCGTGGCAAGGCGAGAGTCTCCTCCGGCATATTCGCATGCGAGGACGAGTGGTGCTGGAACGACTCGTTCATACTGATAAAGAAGGGTGAGCTACTGACAGGCGTGTTCGACAAGAAGGCTGTGGGCGCGGAGCAGCCAGAGAACATGATGCACTGGCTGATAAAGGAGTACGGCAGCGACTACGCCCGCTACGTCTACGACCACATGTTCAAGATGTTCATAAGGTTCATAGAGAAGCGTGGCTTCACAATGACTGTCGACGACGTTGCGTTACCGCCCGAGGCTAAGGAGAAGATACGCGAGATACTCCGTGAGGCAGAGCAGCGCGTCCGCGAGGTTATAGAGCTATACAGGCAGGGCAAGCTAGAGCCCGTGCCGGGCCGCACGCTGGAGGAGTCCCTGGAGCTCAAGATAATAGAGATACTCTCCGATGCCCGTAAGAAGGTCGAGGATGTCGTCGTGAACTATCTCGACCCCTTCAACAACGTCTTCATAATGGCCCGTACTGGCGCTCGCGGCAACGAGCTAAACATAACCCAGATGGCGGCTCTGCTCGGCCAGCAGTCAGTGCGCGGCGAGCGCATCCACCGCGGCTACCGTGGCCGCTTCCTGCCCCACTTCAAGCCCGGCGACCTGGGCCCGGCCGCGAGGGGCTTCGTCTACAGCAGCTTCTACGACGGCCTATCGCCGCTGGAGGTGTTCTTCCACGCAGCCGGCGGCCGCGAGGGCCTAGTCGACACGGCAGTGAGGACTTCGCAGAGCGGCTACATGCAGCGCCGTCTCGTCAACGCGCTGCAGGATATACGCGTCGAATACGACGGCACTGTGAGGACCACCTATGGCGAGCTGATACAGGTGGCGTTCGGCGAGGACGGCGTTGATCCGGCAAAGAGCGCGCACGGGAAAGCGGTGAACATAGACCGCGAGATAGAGAGGGTCATCGGCTGGCGCGTCTAGCCCTGTAGCCCCGGCCTATCCCATGGTTTTGCGTGTTGCATCCGTCTCCGCGGTGGCGCTGCACATGTCCAACCCGCAGCGGCGTATGGGGTGTATGGTGTATGGCGGCTCTGCCCGGGCTTCTGCGTGACTGGGAGAAGCTCCGTGCCAGCCTGGAGGACAGCCTGGAGAAGGCGCGCAGCGTGCTCCCTAAGAGGATATACGATGATCTGGAGTCGAAGCTTCGCGATGCTACGGAGAAGTATGGGCTGAGCCCGGAGGAGGCCAGGAAGATAATAGAGTACGTGCTCCAGGAGTACGAGTACAGCATGATTGAGCCCGGCGAGCCCGTCGGTACTGTCGCGGCGCAGTCGATAGGTGAGCCGGGCACGCAGATGACGCTGCGTACCTTCCACTACGCGGGTGTCCGCGAGTTCAACGTCACCCTCGGCCTGCCCCGTTTCATAGAGCTGGTTGACGCTAAGAAGGAGCCCTCCACGCCCCTAATGTATATCTATCTCGACGAGGAGCATCGTTACGACGAGAACAAGGCTAAGGAGGTTGCTAGGCGTATAGAGTACACTAGGATAGTGAACGTCGCTGCCGAGATAGACATAGACCTGGTGGGTCTACGAATAGTGTTACGGCTTGACCCCGTCATGCTGGAGGATAAGGGTGTCACCGTGGATCAAGTGAAGAAGGTCCTGGAGAAGATGAAGTTGGGCAAGGTTGAGCAGGACCCGGGTGACCCGCTGACGCTCTACATACAGCTGGAGCCCGGCGAGAGCTTCAGCCTGATAGATCTGCAGAAGAAGAAGGACAAGGTGCTAAACGCGAAGATCAAGGGCATTAAGAAGATAAGGCGTGTAGTGATACAGTCGATGGTCAACGAGGAGGGTAGGACGGAGTACTTCCTTGTCACCGAGGGCAGCAACCTGAAGGATGTGCTGGAGGTGCCGGGTGTTGACCCGCGCCGTGTCTACACCAACAATATCCACGAGATAGAGGAGATACTTGGCATAGAGGCTGCACGGATGGCCCTCATAAGGGAGATGAAGGATGTGCTGGATGAGCAGGGCCTCGACGTCGACATACGTCACATAATGCTCGTCGCGGACATGATGACATACACCGGCCGTGTGAAGCAGATAGGTCGCCATGGCATTAGCGGCGAGAAGCCCAGCCCGCTGGCAAGGGCAGCGTTCGAGATGACCACCCAGAACCTCTTCGACGCCGCTGCCCGCGGCGAGGTTGACGATCTCCGCGGCGTAACCGAGACCGTTATAGTGGGTGGCGTGATACGCATGGGGACGGGCATGGTAGAGGTTGCCATGAACCCAGCGGCACTGGTTAAAGCCTCCTCCACCATGGCGGCCCGGAGAGAGGGTGAAGAGGCGTGAGCGCAGCAGTCCAGGTCACAGATATAGAGAAGGAGCTCGTCAACGCCCTCAAGACAGGCACGGTCGTGCTTGGGTCGCGGAAGACGCTCAAATACGTCAAGACGGGCAAGGCCAAGGCCGTGATCGTGGCCGCGAATGCGCCCCCAGAGCTGCGTAGCGACATAGTCTACTACGCTAAGCTCGGCGGTATACCGGTCTACGTCTACCCCGGCACAAGCGTGGAGCTTGGTGCAGTCTGCGGCAAACCATTTACAGTGGCTAGCCTCGCTATCCTTGACCCGGGCAGCTCGCGCATTCTTGAGCTCATTGAGGCTGCCTCAAGGCAGGAGCAGTAGCAGCCACGTAGCGCGAGGGGCATGAGCCATGGGCGACATTAGGCTCACGGCAGAGGAGATGCGTTACATAGCCCTCCTCCAGGACCTCACTGGTGCAATAGCTAGGGACTGTATAATAGACGATGAGAATAACCGTGTGATATTCGTTGTGCGTCCGGGCGACGCCGGCAAGGCCATAGGCCGCAGAGGCGCCAACATAAACAGGCTCCGCAAGATACTCGGCAAGGAGATAGAGATAGTGGAGCATGCCGACGACCTAGAGGCCCTAGTCAAGAACATATTCGCGCCCGCGAGGATACTTAGTGTCCGCGTCGTGCAGCGCAACGGCCGCAAGATACTCTACGTCACAGTCGACCCCAACGACAAGGGCCGCGCCATAGGCAAGGGCGGCAGGAAGGTCTCCGTGGCCAGGATAATACTCCGCAGGTACTTCGACATAGACGACATCAAAATAAGGTAGCGGCATGACCGGCCTCCGAGACCAGGCTCTATAGGTGACGGGTGGGGAGCAGGCCGTGACGGGCAAGAAGTCCCCGAATGGTCTCTTCGCGGCCCGCAAGCTGCGCCGCAAGAGGCTCAAGTTCCGCTGGAGCGAGCGGGAGTTCAAGATACGCATGCTCGGCCTCAAGAAGAAGTATGACCCCCTCGAAGGCGCCCCGATGGCCAGGGGCATAGTGCTGGAGAAGGTGGGCGTGGAGGCGCGTCAGCCCAACTCTGCTGTCCGTAAGTGTGTCCGCGTCCAGCTAGTCAAGAACGGCAGAGTCGTCACAGCCTTCGTCCCAGGCGACGGTGGCCTCCTGGTTGTGGACGAGCACGACGAGGTGCTGATAGAGGGCATAGGCGGTCCCCGCGGCCGCTCGATGGGTGACATCCCCGGCGTCCGCTACCGCGTAGTAACAGTGAACGGCGTCTCCCTCCGCGCCATACTCGAGGGCAGGAAGCAGAAGCCCCAGCGCTAAGCCGCGTCGAGGTCCCCGGGCCCACGCGGCAGGGGCGGCAATGGGCACGTACCGGGGTGTGGCCTCGGGCTCTTTCTCTTCTAGGCGCGGCCTCGGGGCCCCTCCCTCGGAGGGTCTATGTCTACGGGTTTCTTGTCGCAGGGCTTCGTAGGGTAGTAGCACTATAGTGGGGCCCTCTGGGTTTCAGTGGTTCTCTGGGGGCTCCCACCCTGTGGCCCTTCTTGTGCGCCTATGGCTGGGGAGGGGTTTGTGCTATGGCTCCGCCGCCGCGTGGTGGCGATGTTCTGCTTGAGGTGCGTGGAGTGACGGCCATGTTCACGCCGTTTACGCCCTCTGCGCCCGGCATGCCGGTTATAGTGCTTGACCTTGAGGATGGGCGCGAGTTTACGCTGTACAATGTTCCGCACGAGATTGTGCGTGCTATAAATAAGCTCCAGGATAGTAGCGTTGAGACTCTCGGCGACCGCGAGACACTGTTTGATGTCGTTGTTGATATGAGGGAGCTGCTTAGCCCCATAGGGGAGCGTCTGGTTAGGGTTGTTGTTGACGAGATCGACTACTCTACCGCGCTCTATACTGCGAAGGCGTTGTTTGACCTAGGCGGGATATCTATGACTAGGCGGATGGTGCCGAGTCATGCTATCTTCCTGGCTCTCCTCTTCGGGAAGCCTATCTATGTGTCTAAGAGGCTTGTCGACGAGCAGGAGGAGCTCGGCAAGGCTGAGGCCCCGGTGTTTCTCGGGGAGGACGAGTTTGAGGACGAAGATGAGTTCTAGCGCCTCCTCTCGTGCTGTGGCCCCCGTCGTATAATGTATATATCTGGCTCCCTCTTTGGGCGGGCTGTGCTGTGGGGGAGAGCGTAGTGGCTGCGAGGGCCGAGGAGAAGGTCACGGGCATTGACCCTACGAGGATAAAGCTTCTCGGCAAGTGGAGCTTTGAGGGTATAGAGATCTGTGACCCAGGCCTCAAGAGGTACATCAGCCTGAAGCCCGTCTACCTGCCCCACACCGGTGGCCGCCACGAGCACCGCCGCTTCGGCAAGTCCGAGGTGCCGATAGTCGAGAGGCTCATAAACAAGCTGATGAGACCCGGCAGGAACATGGGGAAGAAGCACCTGGCGTACAGCATAGTAAAGCAGGCCTTCGAGATAATCTATCTCCGCACGGGGGAGAACCCTCTACAGGTGCTGGTCCGCGCGATAGAGAACGCCGCCCCTAGGGAGGACGTCACGAGGATAATGTATGGCGGTATAACCTACTTCGTCGCCGTCGACGTGGCGCCCCAGCACCGCGTCGATGTTGCGCTGAAGCATATCACCGAGGGCGCCAGGTCCTGCGCCTTCAACAACCCTAAGCCGATAGAGGAGTGTCTCGCAGAGGAGATAATAGCGGCGGCTGAGGGCGACACGAGGAGCTACGCGATACGCAGGAAGGAGGAGATAGAGCGTATAGCCCTCAGCTCCAGGTAGCCCCTTCAAGGGGCCTCGTCTGGCCTTTGCTGGGTCTTTTCCCTCTACCTCCCTTCTGGGCTGTGCCGGGCCTCTCTTGTTGCCTATCGTTTTGCTGGGTTTGTGTGTGGTGCCCCGCTATTGCCCACTCTTTGGACACGGTGTTTTGCTCGGTAAACCTTTATAAGACGGGTTGCCGGTAGGTGCCTTCCCGGCTAAAAAGAAGGGAATGGTGGGGTGTAGGCTATGAGCCAGCAGAAGCCGCACATAAACCTGGTAGTGATCGGCCACGTGGACCACGGTAAGAGCACGCTGGTGGGCCACCTGCTGTTCCGTCTCGGCTTCGTGGACGAGAAGACTCTCCGCCAGCTCGAGGAGGAGGCCAAGAAGAAGGGTAAGGAGTCGTTCAAGTTCGCCTGGCTAATGGACAGGCTGAAGGAGGAGCGTGAGCGCGGCGTCACAATTGACCTGAGCTTCGTCAAGTTCGAGACCAAGAAGTACTACTTCACTATCATCGACGCGCCGGGCCACAGGGACTTCATCAAGAACATGATTACCGGTGCCAGCCAGGCTGACGCAGCTATACTCGTCGTGTCTGCGAGGAAGGGCGAGTTCGAGGCTGGCATGAGCGCTGAGGGCCAGACCCGTGAGCATCTGATACTCGCCAAGACAATGGGTATCGACCAGATAATCGTGGCTGTCAACAAGATGGACGCCCCTGACGTGAACTACAGCCAGAAGCGCTATGAGCAGATAGTCGCGATACTCAAGAAGTTCATGAAGGGCCTCGGCTACAAGGTTGACCAGATACCCTTCATACCGGTGTCCGCCTGGACCGGCGAGAACATAGTCGAGCGCAGCCCCAACATGCCCTGGTACAACGGCCCCACCCTGGTCGAGGCCCTTGACAACTACATACAGCCGCCTAAGAAGCCTGTCGACAAGCCCCTCAGGATACCCATACAGAACGTCTACACCATACCCGGCGTCGGCACCGTCCCCGTTGGCCGCGTCGAGACTGGCGTGCTGAAGGTCGGCGACAAGGTCGTCTTCATGCCTCCAGGCGTGGTCGGCGAGGTCCGTAGCATCGAGATGCACCACCAGCCCATACAGCAGGCTGAGCCTGGCGACAACATAGGCTTCAACGTCCGCGGTGTCTCCAAGAAGGACATCAAGCGCGGCGACGTGGCCGGCCACGTGGACAATCCGCCGACCGTGGCCGACGAGTTCACCGCCAGGATATTCGTCATATGGCACCCCAGCGCGATAACCGTCGGCTACAGCCCGGTGATACACGCCCACACCGCCAGCGTGGCTGCGAGGATCACCGAGATACAGGCCAAGCTGGACCCGAGGACCGGCCAGGTGGTCGAGAAGAACCCGCAGTTCCTCAAGATGGGCGATGCAGCGATAGTCAAGTTCAAGCCGATAAAGCCTATGGTGATAGAGAAGTTCAGCGAGTTCCCGCAGCTAGGCCGCTTCGCCATGAGGGACATGGGCAAGACCGTTGGCATTGGCGTAGTCATAGACGTCAAGCCCGCCAAGGTCGAGATAAAGAAGAAGTAACGCCGCCAACCCTAGGCCCAGTTTTACACAGCTGTAGGGCCACAGCCCCAGCTCCCCTTTTTCCCTCGACCCACTGCCTTATGGATGCGGCTCCTTGTAGGGGATAACATCTCCCCTAGCGGTTTCCTTCAGCTACCTTCTTCTGTTCCAGGCCCTGGGCCCCGGTGTCCACCTGCCTCCGCCGGGCCTCATGACGCTTTTATAGGGGGCCGTGGCTGGGGGCTCGTAGCAGGGGCGTTGGGCATGGTGCAGCGCGCCGAGATAAGGCTCTGGGGCACGAACGTCCGCAACATCAACATGATCGTGGACGAGATCCGCCGGATAGCGCAGAAGGCCGGCGTCAGGATGCGGGGCCCCATACCGCTCCCCACCAGGAGGCTCATAGTGCCGACCCTCCGTCTGCCCCACGGTGAGGGCTCGAAGAAGTGGGACAAGTGGGAGCTCCGCGTCCACAAACGCCTCATAATAATAGATGCCGACGAGAGGGTGATGAGGCAGATAATGAGAGTCCGCGTCCCCGAGGACGTGTACATAGAGATAAGGCTAAGGTAGCCCTCATCCCCTCCCTGGGGCCATGTTTTAACCCCAGCAGGTTGGTCGCGGCCAAGGCTTAAACCTTGGGCTGGCCTGTTGGCCCGGGGGCTTCCCGCCGGCCCGGCTTTTGGGGCTTGGCGCCTTTTCCTTGCGGGCCCGGTGCTCCACGGTGTCCTGGCCCGGTGCCGGCCTTGTTCCCCGCTGGTAGGTGGCATCGTAATTGGGGCCTCCCGTGTGGGGTGTTCTTCGGCTCCGGGCTAGGCTGGTTTTTGGCCAGTAGCCTGTGGCCGGCAAGCGGCTGCCCGGGGGATGGACCCTATCTACCTGTGGCGGCTATGGTCTATGCTACTGCCTCTGCCCGGAGGACCCATAGGACACAGAAGACGGTAGCCCCTCTCTGGCACCGGAAGGAGGAGGGGGCGCAGGCTCGCAGCCCCTGCTGGCGGCTTTCGCGGCGGGAACAGCCCTGGGCGTGCTAGTGGCGCTGCTGGTGGCCAGCCACGCTTTGAGGGCATGGAGGCGGCGCTGTGAGCAGGAGAAGCTGGAGGCCCGCCGCGGGGCCCTCCGGGAGGCGGCCCGGAGGCTCATGCAGCTCGCAGACCTGCTGCGCGAGAGGGGCTGCTACGACGTGGAGCCCCGGGCCCGCCTCGAGGCCGAGGCCCTTGCCGGAGACGCCGACCCCGGGGAGCTGGCCTACTACCGGTGCCTTATCCAGTGCCTCCGCGGCGCCTGCCGCATAGAGGACTGCATGGCCCAGCTCGGCTACCCGCCGAGGAGGACAGCCGCCCACGGAAGGAGGGAGAAGCAGCCACCCGAGGCTGGGCCGGAGGAGGGCTAGGAACGGGCACAGACCACAGCCGGGCTATCCCTGGGGCTCTAGCCCTGCCGCCTGGGCGGCACTACGAGCACGTCCAGCTCCTCGCCCTCCACCCTCTCCGGCACAACCACCTAGGCGTCGCCGGGCACATGCCTCACCCTATCCAGGGAGGTGACGGCCACCGCCCGGTGCCCCACAGCCTCAACCATGCCCGCCACCACGCCCACTATCGGCGCAGCGTTCAGCACCGGGCCCCGGAGGTGCTCGAGCCCACTAAACCTCAGCCTAATCCTCCCATCCTCGAGCCTCTCCACAACAGCCCTAGCCCGGTAGCTGGCTCCACCGATAAGCCCGGTCACCCTCTCGAGCCTGGAGAAGAGCAGCACCGGGCCGGCGGCGTCGGGGCAGCAACGCTTCCTCACGGCCGTGTATATCCTCCGCGCGGTCGAGGCGAAGATGCGGGACAGTATGTTGAACCCAGCCTCCCCGCCCACGACGCCAGCAAGCGTGCCCGGCACAGAGTAGAACGTCAGATCAGTCACGAAGCTCATACAGACGGTCAGGCTGCCCAGCGCCTGGCTACACTCCGCCAACCACGGGAGACGCAGCAGCCACCACGCCCACCCCCGAGGCACACCAGCCCCTCCCCCATTGTGGGTGAGAGAGAGGCCTGCGGGAACGGTGCCCAGCACAAGCCCACCTATAAAACACGCACAAACAACACCATCAATTCATGATAACTGCATGAGCCTCGTTGTGCTTAGCAAGCTGCACCACATGGAGCCACACCCCTTACATGGTAACACCCGGGCTCCTCAAGAGGCCTAACACGCCGGGGCAGCGCCTATGCAGGCACGGTTCGCCCGTATCGCTGAGGCAGTGGGCCGCCGCGCCCAGCACCTACTGGCCGCCACGCTCCTCGTCGCCGCGATATTGCTCCTCCTAGATGTGAACCTCGTCGACTACCACGTCTGGGCTACCGTAGAGTACAGGGGCCAGACTGTCGCCGCCGTATACTGTAGCGTTAGTGAACTTCAAAAACGCGCCACCGAAGGAGGAGTATTTCCTAGCCCTCATCGACTATGAGGTAATTACCTCCCTCCCCGACAGGGTGGGCCTCGCGGGCAGCCCGCACCCCCTAGCAGAGACACTATCATCAGCAATAAGGAGGGCCACAGACGGCAGCGCCTCGTGCAGATGGAGGGCAATAAGGCTCTACGATCCTTGCCTAGTCGGGGTGGCACGGCTAGACTTAAACAGCATCCACGGCGTCTATCACGACGATCCCCACGTGGGCAGCATCAGGTTAACCACATATGCACCGCTCGACAATAACTGCACCGTGCCCGACTCCATGATACTCTCGTTCACGCTAGGCAAGCTCAACCACGTCGAGAACATGCTGGTACTAGCCGCGCTCACACCTCTTCTCTACGTATTCCTCCAGAACCCCACAGGAGGCCCAGAGAAGCCGACCCGGCTCGACTACCTCAGGGCTCTGGCCGCCACCGCGCATGCAGCCTCAGCGGTAGCGCTCACAGCATCGCTTGTGGAGAGCTTCTACACGGCCGGCGAGGCCACAGAGCTGCCGCTCCGCCTAACACTACTAGTATCAATAGCAGCGGTAGTGCTCGATGCGGCAGCCGCACCACTCTATGCGGGAAACAACGAGGACAGAAAGCGCAGACTAGCACGCCCCGTGCTAGCCGCACTCTGCGTAGCGTACATTGTCTTGGCCACGCGTAACACGCTCCTAGAGGCGCCCTTCACAGCAGCCTCCCTCAGCGGCGCCACGGGCGTTGCGCTGCTACCCTACAGCCTCGCGGCCCTAGTCTACGCCATAGACAGCAGAGAACGGCTATACTACCTAACAGAGGCGATGGGCATAGTCTCGCTCGGTGCAGCCCTACTAGGCCTAACACTAGTAGCAAGTATATACCCGAGCACAATGACTCAGCCCGTGCTAGCAGCTTACACCCTGTCGTACATTGCCCTAGTGTACATGGCACGCGGCACACGCCTAGAACTAGAGCAAGCAGACTAAGCCGCATCCCCCACTAAACTCCAACAAGCTCACGATACTCTTGCGAGCGCCACATAGGCCTGATGCGACACTCAAGGCTGTGTTACAATTCTCTTATAAGTTTTGGAGTCAATCGGGTTTGAGAGGCGCGTGCCGACCTACTGGGCGTTGCATTTCTCTTGTGAAAGTTTCGATGTGGTAGTCGTGAACGAGAATGGAGTGGCGAAGGCGTTTGAGTTGCATTTCCCTTATGGGTTCTTCGATAAGGATAGCGATAAACAAGGTTGCGCTGAAGCAGCTCCACGTTGCATTTCTCTTGTGATTTTTGGTTGGTGATAACAGGGATCACGATACGCAGCATATACTGTAAGAGGTTGCATTTCTCTTGTGAGTGTTTCTAGGGTGAAGGACGGGCTCGACACTGTCGGCATACTGGTGTTTGAGTTGCATTTCTCTTGTGAGTGTTTCGTTTGTAGCTCAACATGCCGACATTGGGAACGATTGTTCATAGTAGGTTGCATTTCTCTTGTGAGTGTTTCGCTATGGCAGAAAGGGGGCCAGGCAGGAACTGTGTGGCATCGTTGCATTTCTCTTGTGAGTGTTTCCGCTCACCCCTCGCCACCCCCGACACGTATCTCCTCCACGAGTTGCATTTCTCTTGTGAGTGTTTCTCCTGCCACCGGCGTTGGGAATCTTTCCCATGCTCGAGGCGTTGCATTTCTCTTGTGAGTGTTTCCGCAATATCGTTGTAGAAAGAGGGATTCCGGGGGCGTGGGGGCGCGTTGCATTTCTCTTGTGAGTGTTTCGAAGGCAATCATTG
>JAMOSW010000078.1 GCA_027062725.1 Pyrodictiaceae archaeon
TGCAACTTCACAGTCTCATAGCTCTCGGCTATCCTTGCGAACGTCTCTGCCGCAGAACTCACAAGAGAATTGCAACTGGCTAGCAGTCTTAGGTGGAGGGTCCATAGGCCAGCTCTTGCTGGGCATCGGGAAGGAGTGCTGTGGCTCTGTGTCTCGCCTGTCTGGGCTTGATGTGGGAGTGTGGTGTGGCTTAGTTGTGGTGGTCTCGGCCTTCTTGTAGGAGGCTGTTGTGGGAGGGTGTAGGTGCTGGAGGAGGCGTGAGAATCTCTGTCCCAGTGTAGATTTTTCTAAGGAGAATGTGCCTGGGAGTATGCTGAGAGTGTCTTTGTGTCTGGCTAGAATCTTGCCCCGTTGCTTGATGACCGGTTTGAGGCCTATGCGGCTGCTCTCTGTGGCGTGGCCACGTTGATGCACGCTGTGAGGGTGGCTGTGGTTGGGTCTGGGGGCCGTGTCTTGGTGACGGAGGCCTCTGGGGCGTGGGGGATACATGGTGTCTAGACGTCTCTGGAGGTGGAGGTCTACGGCTCTGCCAGGAGCAGGGAGAAGGCTGGGGTCTTGGAGGAGCTGGCTGTCCACTCTGTGGTTGGCGTGGGGTTCCGGGAGGCCTGCCGGGGCGGGTTGATGCCGTGTTTGAGCTTGTCGGTGCGGCTACCCTTGAGTGAGAGTATGAGGGCTCTGCGGTCTGGGGATGCTGGTGCTTGTGTGTAACGTGGAGGGCCGTCATCTGGAGATCCTTCGGCTGTTAGGCTGGTTATGGGGTGTGCTGTGAGGCCCTTCTACCGGCGTTACCGGCTGGGAGTATATCAGTCGGGCCTACCCGGGGACATCCTTGAGGGGAGGGTGGTGGGGCGGGCGGTGCTTATGCCGTAGCGTGGGGGACTTAACCCGGGGCTAAACTGGTATTACCTGGAGTCGGTTTTGCTGCCCCGCCGGGTCTGGGACTACATACGCAGCCTCGGGGCCGGGGATGCGCCCTACTCGGAGATACGCGGCTGGCGGTTCGAGTACGTGACGCCCCGGTACCGTTACCGGCCCTCCCCGAGCGAGGTTGCGGGCATCTGCCCTTCGCACCGGGACGTCTACCTCCGCCGGGTTGTGGGTGTGCAGCCGGCGAGGACGCAGGAGGCGCTCTACGGCTACTATGTGCACGAGTTCTTCCTGGAGCCTTTCCGGCTCGTTGACCGGGGCGGCGTGGGGCTTGACGAGCTCGCGGCGGGGGCTCGCAGGCTGGCGCGGAGGCTTGGTGTGAGGACGGACCGGTTCCTGGAGAGTGTCTACACGGTGGGCGCGGCGCTGGCTCTCCAGTCGCTTGTCGACGGCGACATCCCGGTGCGGGTGGAGCCGCAGCTGCCGGGCGCCCCAGTGGGGCTCAGCGACGTGGTGAAGCCGGACCTGCTTGTAGGCTTCCTGCCCGTTGAGGTCACGACTGCCGGGCCTCACAGCCACTACGGGGGCGCTAAGGAGCTGCAGCTCGCGGGCTACGTTCTCGCCCTCGAGGCGTGGACGGGCATGCCGGTGGATTATGGCGTCCTCCTCTATATCAGGAGGAGAGAGCCGGGCGAGCCGCTTCTCGACTGGCGCGTCGTGGTTGTGGATGATGCTTTGAGGAGGAGGTTCCTCCGAGCGAGGGACGAGGTGGCGATGATAGTCGATAACGGGGTTGACCCGGGGCCCGCGGAGCAGTGTCCCCGGTGGTGCCCGTTCCGTGGTGCCCCCGGCTGCCCCTCGAGGAGTTGAAGAGAGGTGCAGGGCGGCTTGCCGGAGGTAGTCGTCGTGTCCACGCCCGGCTCGAGGATATACGTCCGGGACGGCGTGGTCTACGTCAAGCCGAGGGATGGCGACGAGCTGGCCCTGTCCGCAGACGTGGACCTCTTGGTTGTCGCTACTGGCGCGGTGAGCGTCAGCGGCAGGGCGTTGCGGAGGCTGGCCGAGCTGGGCGTGAGGCTGCTCGTCCTCGGCCACCGGGGCCACGTGGTAGCCGAGCTCAGGCCGATAGACCGCATCAACAAGACCGTGGAGGCCCGCCTGGCCCAGCTGAGGGCCAAGGTGGAGGGCTGGGGGCTAGGCTACGCCGCGGAGATGGTCCGCGCGAAGATAGTCAACCAGGCCAGGCTTCTTCGGTACCTCGCTAAGAGCCGCAGGGAGCCCTGGCTCCGGGACGAGGCCTACCGGGTCGAGGATGAGGCGCTTGAGCTGGAGAGGCTTCTCCGCTCCCGCGTCCTCGCCGCCGAGAACATTAGGCTCCATGAGGCAAAGGCTGCGAGGACGTACTGGCAGGCGCTGGCGGCGCTGCTCCCCGCCGACTATGGCTTCACCGGCCGCGACCCGCGGGGCAGTGACCCGGTCAACATGGCGCTGAGCTACGGCTACGCGATACTCTACGGCGTTACTCACGATGCGCTGGTCGTGGCGGGTTTGGACCCCTACGCGGGGTTCCTGCACACCGACCGGAGCGGGAAGATGAGCCTGGTGTTCGACTACAGTGACATGTTCAAGCCGGTCGCGGTTGACAAGGCGCTCTTCACCTCCCATGAGCCGGGGCTCTTCGACCTCTACGGTGGGAGCCTCAGCTACTCGGCGAGGAGGGGGATAGCGGAGAGGGTGTTGAAGGCTCTCTCGGCGCCGGTGCGGGACGGCGAGTATCGTCGGAGGCCGCTGCGTGACCATGTCTACTCCTACGCCTGGAGCCTCGCCGAGGCGTTGCGGAGCCAGGGCTCCTACAGGGCGTTCACTGTGGTCTTCTAGATCTAGGCCGTGTGTGGTGCCGCGTTTTTGCGGTGAAACATTATACCCGCCGCTTTAATGGTAATACCGGGGCCTGGGCTGCTTGCCTCCACCCAGCACGCGTAGCGTCCCCAGCCTACGCGACATAGCCGAGGCCGCTAGGGCGGCGGCGCAGGCGGTAGCCAGGAGAAGGGTGAGGCCCAGCCTCGACCGCAGCGACCCCGGCAGCCTGGACGACACCCCGGCCACGGAGCAGAAGATGATATACTCTATGGTGCCCGTGAAGAGCCTCGACAAGCTCGGGGAGCTAGTCCACCCAATCAAGGCGTCCCCGCCGGAGAAGCCCTACCTCGGCATAGACGGCAGCCACAGAAAGCTCGAAGCCTACAGCCTCCTCGTCGCAGTCTACTCGGCTGCAGTTAGCCTCGTCGACGGCGCCTACGCGGTCGGGGTCTACCCCGACACCGGCGCCTACCCGGTAATAGACGCCGGGGGCGCGCCGGTTGCAAGCCTCGCACCCGACCCCGGCCTAGGATGCAGGATAGTGGCGACAAAGCCCCTCATAGAGCCCGAGGTCGTCGCGAGGGTTGCTGGCTGCGACGCGAGGGGGGTGGGCGGCTGCAGGGCGGTGGCCTCGCTCGGCTATGGACGCGGCTACAACGAGGCCACGATGTTCTACGAGAACCGTAGCCTCCTGGAGAACGCCGCCCTGCGCTACGTGCTCTCGAGGCCCACTCTGGGGGAGAGCGGCAGCCGGGTGCTGATTGACGGCCCCCTCTATGCGACGCCTGGGCTCCTGGCGCAGCTCCACGCTATGACTAGCAGCGTGTCATACGTGTCCTCTAAGAAGATAGTGATGGCTATATACGCGCTGAGCTATATGCTGACAGCCCTCCACCGACTAGCGCTTGTCGATAATCTAGGCTCAAGGGGGGTCACGGTAGCCGGCGTGGTGAAGAGGATACACGCGAGCAGGCTAATGGTGAGGGCTGTGGCTAGGCTACAGGGCGGCGAGGCGCTGGGGGTCGACACAGACCCCCAGCTCGTGGAGGAGCTGGTGCGCCGCACGGGCCTAGCAGCGCTGCCCCAGTTCGTCCACGATGCCGCCATAGCGGTCGGCCCCATAGTGAGCGTGGTCGACCTAGGCACCGTATCCAGGTCTATCCAGGCCGCGCTGGGCATCGACAACACCAGGAACGTCCACGTGTACACGCGTGTTGCGAGGACAGGCGAGCGCCTCATAGACATACTCGATGGGCTGGAGAAGAGGAGGTACCTGGCAAAGAAGAGCTACTACCTTGTAGTCAGGAGGAGGCCCCTCGGCTACAGGATCTACCGCGTCGAGCTCCCCATAGCAGTCACCGAGGCCCCCCTCACGCTCGACTCGGAGGGGAAGCCGGTCCTCGTCGACAACGCAGAGAGGCTCCGCCAGGTGGTGGATCAGGACGCGGCGCTCCTATCGGAGATAGCCTGGCTGACGGTGGAGCCGCAGCTCGAGGCACCCCTGCCGGTCTCGCTGGCCGACAGGGCAGCGAGGGCCGCCACCCACGCGGCGGCGAGGATATGGTTCCAGGAGCTCGACGGCAAGGTCACCTTCACCTACGAGACACTATTGGAGATGGCGGTGTAGGCGCCATGGAGCCTGGGCAGCAGGACACGGGGCTCCCCGAGGAGCTGGACAGTGTCGTGAAGGAGCGGCGCGGCCTCGTCGCCAGCTACCGGTCGAGGGTTGAGAAGGCCGAGGCGGCGATACGCAGGCTCTCAGCGGACGGGGAAATAGTGGGCAGGGTCTCTCTCGTGGAGCCAGTGGACTCGCAGAGGCTTCCCGTCGACATACCGCCCGAGGCCTGGGTCAAGCTAGCCCATACAAACCCCCAGATGCTGGGCGAGGGCTACTACTACATTATCCTCGACCCAAAGACTCTCACCCTGATAGTCGCCGTCGTAGCGGAGACCGTGCGCCTAAGCCCACTCTCGGGGCTAGGCGCCCAGCCCCAGCTAGCAACAGTGCCCCTAGGGGCCCCGCACCCCCTCGGCGTGGTAGGCAACGTTGCCCCCATAAGGCTCGTGCTCCGACCTCTCCTCGCCTTCCACCTCGGCGAGGATGGCGTAGAACGCCTCCTCGGCGCCAGTGGCGGCGCAGTCCCCCCAGAGCTCCTTGCAGGCCTCGAGCCCATGCCGCCCACGGTGCCCCCGGACCCGGACAGCCCGGTCGCAGTCCCAGACCCCCACGTGCTGGGATCGCTTCTCGCACCCAGCGCCGAGGGCGTCACAGTAGGCGGCCTGGCAGTGATGGACAGCCTCTACCTGGCGG
>JAMOSW010000079.1 GCA_027062725.1 Pyrodictiaceae archaeon
CCCAAGGACCTATACCTCTACCGCGCCGGCACAGTAGAGCGGGTGACAGAGGCGGCGAGGGCCTGGCGCACCAAGTACAGGGCACCACTCGTAGAGGAGACGAGCTTCAAGGCCAGCGACGGGGCCGAGGTGCAGGGCTGGATAATCCGGCCACCAGAGGGGGTAGAAGAGAAGGGCTGGATACTCTACATCCACGGCGGCCCCAAGACCATGTGGGGCTACGGCTTCATGCACGAATTCCACGTGCTGGCAGCAGCAGGCTACACAGTCGCAGCCTTCAACCCCAGAGGCAGCGACGGCTACAGCCAAGACTACGCCGACATACGGTGCCGCTACGGCGAGCGAGACGCACAGGACCTCATAGAGGCCTACCAGCACCTAACAGAGAACACCGGATTACCCAGAGACAAGGCCGCTATAATGGGCGGCAGCTACGGCGGCTTCATGACCAACTGGCTTCTCGGGACCCAGCCAGACCTGTTCAGAGCAGCAGTATCCATGAGAGGCATATCAAACTGGACAAACATGTACACCACGAGCGACATAGGATGGTACTTCGTCGAAGACCAGATATGCTGCAGCCCCTGGCGCAACCCCGACAAATGCTGGCAACACAGCCCCCTACGCCACGCACCCAACGTCAAGACACCAACCCTCATAATCCACAGCACCGAGGACTACCGCTGCTGGCTCGACCAGGCAATACAGTGGTTCACAGCCCTACGCCTCCACGGAGCCAAGACAAGGCTAGCAATCTTCCCCAGCGAAAACCACGACCTCTCCCGCAGCGGCAAACCCCGCCACCGCGTAAAACGCCTCCAACTCATCCTCGAATGGCTAAACCAACACATAGACCAGAAAGAACACCAACAAGCCTAAAACAAACAACAATTTTCCCATATTTCTCCTAGAAGACAATAATTGCGCAAGGACGCACCCTTCTCGACAAAAAGCCGCAAATAACAACACACAGAGACCCCACCACCCAGCCACCACAAAACACAAAACAAACTCCACATTGTTGAACTCAGCTATTCTATCAATCGCTACGACAAACACGTATTTAGGAACACGCCATGCTCGGAGTTGCAAGCCACCATTGGAACATCCTTGCTAATCCTTTCAAACCCATGGGAACCTGTGTGATGTACAGCAAATGGGTTACGGCTGTGGAATTGGGGCTGTTCCAGACATGCCCCGAAGAGAAAGACAAGAAAACATAAATATGAGGAGAGAACCTGGTTCTATCCGGTTCCACAACGGAACCATACCCGCAGAACTCACAAGAGAGTTGCAAGCACTCGAGCTCACCTATGACCTTCCACTTGCGGAGCCAGAGGTAGGCAGAACTCA
>JAMOSW010000080.1 GCA_027062725.1 Pyrodictiaceae archaeon
GGCAGGAGGCTCGTTGAGGCGTGGAGGACGAGTGGCAGGCCGGAGGCGGAGCCCTGGATAGACTCCAGGATATACACAATGCTACACTCCTCTGTCATAGCAGGCGGCAGGATACCAGAGAGCTGGGTGAAGATTCTTGAAGAGAGGGGCTTTGTTGACGAAGAGGGCTTCCTATCTCCCGAGGGCTACTCAGTATACGAGACCCTGAGCGAGGCCCCAAAGCGCCCTGTAGTCACGAAGGCTATTGCGGGCGCGCTGCTGGCCCTCCCCGAGGGGCCTGCAGAAAAGAGGTTCTACGCCAGCCGCTTCATAGACACCATTGAGGCCGCCGGGCTGCTCGCTAGGAGTGTACCCAACGGCCTCTACGCCGCGCTGAGCAGGCCTGGTCGCCTCCTCAAGAGGGCGTTTACGCTCATAAACCTGGATGCCAACGTGCCGGCGCTGTTGAACCCACTCATCTATGGCGCTCTTGAGGCTCTCCTGCGCGGCGAGGAGGTAGACCGCGAGATAAGGGAGATGCTTGGCGAGATAGGCTACGTGACCGCGGCCGGTGCGCCGACTCTTGCCGGTCGTCTCGTGGTTAAGGCCTGGAGGCTTCTGCAGAAGCCTGTCGCGACTACACCGTCGGCGATAAGTAGCGATGAGCTAAAAGTGATGGAGATTATTGAGATCCTCTGGGAGAAGGCTAAGAGTAACCCGGAGCTCGCGCCGGACCATAAGCTGGTCAAGGAGTGGGCCGATAAGCTCAAGGTTCGCTTCGAGTACTACACCGTTGGGTTATCAATATACCACCTGGAGTCAATGGGTCTCCTCGAGGAGGTCTATGACGAGGAGCTGAAGAAGACTGTGCTGCGGTTCACCAAGCTCGGCGAGGAGGTTTACCGCCGCAGCGGCGGCAAGGCGTCCACCGCGATAGGCAGCCGTGTCCTAGTTGAGGCAGACCAGGGGCTGGGGTTCAGTGAGGCCTGGGCGCCCCGGGCGCAGGAGGAGGGCCTCCTGGGGACGGGTGGGCCGACAAAGTACGGCCTGGCGCTGCAGAGGGCTAGCAGGGAGGCGAAGAGAAGCATCCTGGTGACAAGGCTAGAGGCTATGCTGTTGAAGAGGCTGCCGGAGAAGAGAAGCATGAGCATAGAGGCGCTCAAGAAGAGCTTCCCGGGCGAGGAGGAGGCTATAGGCTTCGCCCTGGGCAAGCTGGAGGCCCGCGGTCTCGTCGAGACACTGCCCGACGGACGCGTGGTGATAACGCCGCCGGGCGCACTAGTGAAGGCAGCTATTGTTGCAGCGCCCAGCGGGGTGGCGACGCCGGTAAACCCACGCGTAATAAAGCTTCTCGAGGCTGTGAAGAAGCTCCACACGACAGAGGATGTAGCCAAGCTAGTAAAGGAGACCAGGCTTGGCCTCGACGAGCTCAAAGACGCGCTTGTGCTGGCGAGGGCGTGTAAGCTGATAGGCCGGAACAGTGTCACCGGCGAGGGCGAGGCGCTACTCGAGGCAGTGAAGCTGCTGGCGGAGCAGGCAGAGGCGGAGAAACCCGCCTAGGGCCTCTTCTCGAGCCACTGCCTGCTACGATACTTGTTTTTCAACGTCCTCGCATGTTCGAGTTCTTTGAGCGTATACCACCCCCTGTAAGGCTCGAGTTGAAGCGTCTCCGCGAACGCCTTCTCCAAGACTTCTGCTAGCTCTTCCAGCCCCAGTCTCCTTTCGAGCACCTCCTCTACGCCGACGACCCTCTCGCCTATGCCGGAGACGCCATGGCTCTCAAGCTTAGCCCGTGGCGCGACGAGGAGCTTTTCCATCAGCTCCCGGTCTGGCCGAAGGAGTATTGTGCCGTGCTGCAGCAGAGCACGCCCCCGCCGTGCCTGCGCATTTCCCGAGACCTTGCGGCCCGCCACAACCACATCGTTAGGGGGGGCATAGGCCGCCTCGACGCCGAGCATACGGAGCGCCGAGGCCAGTGCCGTGCATAGTATCCTGTAGCTCTCCACTATGTCACGGAGCCTGCCCTCAGCCGGCAGGGCTATCGAGTAGGTTACCTCGCCGTCCTCGCTGTGGAGCACAGAGCCGCCGCCAGTGAAGCGCCTAACCACGGGGACGGCGAGGCGCTCAGCCTCCTCGAGCCGGACAGAGCCGCGGAGGCTCTGGAAGTAGCCTATCGAGACACTGGTGGGAGAAAAGGTGTAGACCCGAAGCGTAGGTGGCGACACACCCCTCCCGGCCGCCTCGAGGAGGGCCTCGTCTAGGGCCATCTGCCACCAGGGGGGCCTGCCAGCAGTATCGATTATGACCCGGAGTCCCTGCCTCACCATCCTCCCGGGGCTAGCCATGGCTGTGCGCCGTGTCTTCACCTATCGGCCGCCGGGGGGCAAGACTGTTTCAGCAGTCCTCGACCTAGGTAGAGACTGTAGAGTAGAGCATGTTGTGTTCACGGGGGACTTCTTCGTGTACCCAGAGCATGCGCTGGAGGAGCTGGAGGAGGAGCTACGGGGCTGCAGCAGCGCCGGCTGCATAGAAGCCGTCTTCCGCCGCATCGAGGAACGGGGTGCAACGGCCGTTGGGTTCACCTGGAGCGGCCTCGCAGCGAGACTCGTCGAGGAGTGGAGGCGGGCATGCGAGGCTGTAGCCGGGACACGCCGGTGAGGGTCTCACTGGGCAGTCTCGCCGTCCTGGGCGAGGAGCCTTTAGCGATGGCAGCCGCTCCGTCAACCATCTACGTCCTCCAGTATAGTGGAGATGGCTGCCTCGCGTCGTGCGGGTTCTGTAGCCAGAGCCGTGTCGCGCCGCCTGCGCTTCGGGAGAGGCTTTCACGCATACGCTGGCCTGTGAGGAGGATAGGGGATGTGCTCGACCGCCTAGCCCGTGTTCGGGGTAGCGTTGAGCGCGTGTGCCTCCAGTCTGTGCTAAAGAGGGGCTTCTTCGGGGAGCTCCTCTGCCTCACGCGGCTCTTGGCGGAGAACAGCGTGCTGCCGGTCTCTGTCGCGGTGACGCCGGTCCATCGACTGTTGCTCGAGGAGCTGTGGGGGGCCGGCGCAGAGCGTCTCGGCGTCGGCCTCGATGCCGCGTCGGAGCAGGTCCTAAAGGCTGTGGGCAAGCCCTACCCCTGGAGCGTCTACATTAGGTTCATTAGTGAGGCTGTGGAGGTGTTCGGCCGAGGGAGGGTCCACGTCCACCTCGTCGCCGGGCTGGGAGAGACCCCCGCAGAGATGCTTGACGCTATGAGGCTCATTTACTCGGTCGGGGCCCGTGTGGCCCTCTTTCGGTACACACCGCTGCCAGGCCTGCCCCGCTACCCGGGCGTAGACGTCGAGCTCTACCGGTTCTACCAGATAGTCCGCCTTCTCCTAGAGAGGGGCTACGAGCCGCTAGACTATGCAGAGCTTGAGCCCAGGCCGAGGTTCACCAAGAGGCTGCCACTGGGTGCGGAGGAGCTGGCGGATGCACTGCTCACCAGCGGCTGCCCCGGCTGTAACAGGCCATTCTACAACGAGGGGGTACGCGGCCCGCTCTACAATTACCCCTCACGCAGCCTGCTCGAGAAGCACCGTTCCCTGTGGCTTAGGGAGCTTGCCTCTATAGGTGTGCGAATAGGCCCCGGGGAGACGCTGCCTTGAAGATAAAGGCGTTCAGGATGAAGAAGCTGTTTACAGTGGTCTCACTGACGGGCGGCTACTGTGAGCTCAACTGCAGCCACTGCCGAGCCAAGTACATCCGCTCAATGCTTCCAGCCCCTGGTCCCCGGCTTCCCCGTATCCTAGACGCACTGGCCCGGCGCGGGGTCCGCGGCATCCTTCTCAGCGGTGGCTGGACGCGCGAAGGGATACTACCCGTAGAGCCTTATCTTGACGCGCTTGTGGAAGCAAAGCGGCGCCACGGCTTCGTCTTCAACATTCACCTTGGCTTAGAGACTAGGAGGGAGGTGCTGAAGCGTGTGGCAGAGTTCGCGGACATTATAGACTACGAGTTTACGCTTAGCAAGTGGATGGTTAATGCTGTGCGTGGCCTACCCTTCTCGCCAACCCGCTACCTTGAGGCGCTTGACGCCATGCTCGACACTGGGCTCGATGTCGTGCCTCACGTTTTCCTCTGGCACCCTGGCTCCAGCAGGGAGCTTCTACGGAGAGAGATAGCCGAGATCGTGGACCGTGGCGTGAAAAAGCTTAACCTCCTGGTCTACATGCCTCCCGAGGGCGATGTGGACGCTAGGATAGCTGAGGAGCTGAAGGGCCTCGCCAGCTACGTCAGGGAGCTCTACCCCTGGGAGATATACCTGGGCTGCATGAGGCCCAGGGCTGCGCGCCAGGTGCTTGATAGCTACGTCATCGAGGAAGGCATCGTGGCGAGGATAGCCAACCCCAGCCTGAACGCTACACGGCTCCATAGCGGAAAGCTGGAGTTCTATGATGCGTGCTGCTCCGTGCCCTCGAAGTATCTTGATCTGTTCCGTGAAGAGAACAATGGCGTGAGAAGCGGGGGAGGGATGGTAGCCGGGCGGGGATTCGAACCCCGGTCACGGGGGCCAGAGCCCCGCATCCTTGACCGCTAGACGACCCGGCTATCCAGCCCCCATGGGCAGGGGCTGGTGGGCCTCCGTTCCCATCCCTCCCCAGCTAGGTGACACACCCTCATTGAAGCACTTATATGTGTTCTTTCTGCTCCTAGGTAGTACGTGTGGAGTACCATCACGCGACGAGCAATCGGGCCAACTGGTTATCAGAGTATCATCACAGCAATGTCTCACCAGGGAGCCCCGAGCCATGAACGTGGCACTCTACAGCATCCACGCCCTCTACTACCTGGCCGAGGCTGCTGGCTGGAGGAGCGGCCTACGCTGGCAGCTGTCCCCACGTGGCGTCTTCAGCCCCGACCTGCAGCGCCTACTTGCACTCGGCAGGCCGCCCAGGCCGCCGCGCGAGGCCCTGGAGCGGGTAAAGCTCGTCGTTGAACAGCTCTGCTCATACAAGAGGAGCTGCGGCTACCTAGTGATAGCGGCAGCCAAATACCTGGCCTATGAGAGGCTCGGCATAAGCTATGGGAGCACACATGTCCTGCCCCCTAGCCTGGAGAAACACGTAGCAGAAGCCCTCGAGTCGGCCGGCCTGCTTCGGAGGAAGGAAACAATCATAACCCCCAAGCCGGTTGCCCACTAACGACTACTACATGGACCGCCGCCGGGGTCCGGCAGACGGTGCCGCCGTAGCTCAGCCTGGTCAGAGCGCCGGACTCATACGGAGCCACCCGGTCCACACAAGTGGCCGAGATCGCCTCGGGGGTTCCTGGGGGATCCGGCGGTCCCGGGTTCGAATCCCGGCGGCGGCACCACTCCCCCCCTGCACAAGGCTTACCCCGGCTACGTGCCACGGGCCTTCTAGGCCTCAACGCGTAATTCTGATAAACCGGGGGTCATCCCGCAGGGTGTCATGGCTAGGTGTGGCGGGGCCGTCGTCTAGCTTGGCAGGATGCGGGGCTTGGGACCGCGCGTTAGAGCACGCGTGGGTTCAGCCCTCCGGGTGAGCTCCCGGGGGGCCGCGGCGAGAGCCCCCGTGGTCCCGGGTTCAAATCCCGGCGGCCCCACCATTAGCCAGCTCTCGCCGCCCCTGGTCAGCGTCTAGGGGCCACTAGGTGGCTCATGTGAGGCTTCACGCTCGTCTTTGCACCGCCTCCTGGCTGTGTCCGAGTGTCCTTAGGGAGAGGCTGCTGGCTGCGGCTCTCGGCGGCGTCGTGGCGCCTAGGCTTGTGGCCGATGTTTTCTACGGAAAGCGCTGGATCGGTTATCTACGTGAGTACGTTGAAGGGGACTCTCTTGACCGTGTCTTAGTGGAGCTTCTTGAGGCTGGTAGGGTTGAGGAGGCTGCAGCGCTAGCGCGCAACGCTGGACGCCTTCTGGGTCTTCTGCATGAGAGGGCTTCATGCCTGAAGGGGCTGTTTCGTCGGCCTAGGCGCCTGCCCCGGCTTCTCGCCGGCCTGCTCGCCCTGTGGGCCGGATTCCTTGAGGCCAGGGGCTTCACGCTAGAGTCCCGTGTCCTACTCAAGACGGCGCAGGGGGCATGGAAGCAGGGGGTTGGGAGGCTAGTTGTCCCGCATGGTGACGCGCACTTCGGCCAGTTCATCGCCGCGAGAGGTGGGGGGCTTCTTGTTGTGGACTTTATGGGTGAGCTGTTTAGGCCTGCCACGTGGCTCTTTTCCCTCCAGCCTGCCGAGCGCGACCTGGCGTCACTGCTGCGTAGCCTGGATTACATCACTGTCTTCATCGGGGAACGACGCTGGGGGCGTGTCTATCACTTACTCTGTAAAAGCGTCCTGAAGGGCTACACGGAGCACACGGGCTCCCTAGACTGGGCTGCGTTGAGGCTATGGGTTCTAGAAAGGGCCGGCTACGAGGCCTTCTATGAGTACGCTGTAGGCAGCGGCTTGGAATGGGTCCCCGTCTCCGCCTTGGCGACCATGTCCGCCGCGTGGGACTGCAGTGGGTAGCCCTCAGCGCTTGCCCTAAGTACTAGGCCGGAGAGCCAAGGATTCTCTTTAACTGGTGTAGCATTATGTGCGATGATGGCTGGGATATCTACCGGGAGCTAGAGGAACATCTCTACGCAGAGGCGCTGGGCTACTACGCTAGGAGGCAGCTCGGAAGGCTACGCGAGCTAGAGGAGAGGGCCGAGAGGCTCGGCGTCGACGAGCTTCTCCTAGAGAGAATAGCCCAGCTACGGTATGACCTAGAGAAGGAACTTGCCGAGAAGATGCGCAACGTGCTCAGCGCTGAGAGGGTGCACGTCTAGCCCCGACGGCGGCTGTTGCTGGCCGGGCTAGGCACTATACCCTCCCAGCCCCTATGCATGACACGGCTAACCGGAAGCCCGTTGTCGCACCATATGCCTCGTTGACTGGTGCTGGCCATGCAGGTGCGTGTCCGCCTCGTGTCGCTGCTGCGGGAGGCTGTCGGCAGCAGGGAGCTAGAGGTGGAGCTCGAGGACGGCGCGACCCTCGGGGATCTCCTCAAGGTGCTTTACGGGAAGTTCCCGAAGCTACGCGAAGTTATCGAGAGCCTCGGGAAGCGTGGGCTCGACGTACTCTTTATGGTTAACGGCTCCACTGCTACCCCAGACAAGAGGCTGAGGGAGGGCGACGTGATAACAATCCTTCCACCCGCAAGCGGTGGAGCCTAGCGTCTGCGTTAGGAGGGGCTGCACCATGGGGGCGGCGGGGCCTCTTGTCCGGGTCGCGTTGAGCCGGGAGCCGGTGAGCCTGGACGCGGAGGCGGCGAGGCTCGCCGCTGCTGCCAGCCCACGTGGGGCTGGGAGCCTCGTCGTATTCATGGGATTCGTCAAGGGCCTCGTGGATAACAAGAGAGTTGATTTCCTAGAGTACGAGGCGGTCGAAGACCTGGCGTTGGCGAAGATGAGGGAAATAGCTGATTGGGCCCTACGGCAGGGGGACGTCTACGCCGTCGAGATCGTGCATAGGGTTGGGAGGCTGAAGCCCGGCGAGCCAACAATATATGTCCTTGTAGTCGCGGAGCCGAGGCACCTGGCGTTTAGGCTGGCAAGCGAGATACTTGACCGCGTCAAGCGGGAGGTCCCGGTATACAAGCTTGAGGGGCGGGAGGACGGCGAGTACTGGATACTAGGCGAGCACGAGAGAATACCGCGTAAAAAATAACCCCATGGAGGAGCCGGTGCTGTCTTGCCCAGCCTAAGGACCCTAAGCCTCGGTGTCGTCCAGTTCGGCTCCGCGGGGAGCCCCGAGGAGAGCCTCAAGCGGCTCCAAGAAGTGCTCGAAGACGACACGGGTACCGATGTACTGCTACTGCCCGAGTACAGCGACGTGAACATAGCAGCCCACAAGGATCGGGAGAGCATTCTGCGGGCCGCGAAGCCCATAGAGGATAACCCCTTCATCGCAGGCCTTTCGCGTATAGCTGGGAGGCTTGGTGCCCATATCCTGGCCGGAGTCCTAGAGAGGGCTGACGACTGCCTCTACAGTAGCGTAGTCGCAGTAACTCCGCGTGGGGACGTTGTGCTTGTTTACCGTAAGCGTGTGCTCTTCGACGCACTCGGGTACCGGGAGTCCAGCTTGCTCTGTCCAGGCGATCTACCCCCCACCTTACTCTCGCTTAGGAGCTGGAGCATCGGGGCTGTGGTCTGTTTTGAGATAAGGTTCCCCGAGATCGCGCGGGCCCTTGCCTTGTCGGGGGCGCAGCTGCTGGCTGTGCCGGCCGCCTGGTATGGGGGGCCGGGTAAGGAGGAGCAGCTGCGTTTCCTTGCGCAGGCCCGGGCTTCGGAGAATACCGTCTACCTGGCCGTGGCTGACCAGGCGGGAGCACCCTTTGCGGCCAGAAGCCTGGTTGTGGACCCCTATGGGCTGGTTAGGCTTGACTTGGGGGTCGCGCCGGCCTATAATGCCGCTGTCCTCGACCAGGCTGAGCTCGTAGAGGTGCGGAGGAGGCTCCCGCTCCTGGAGCTCTCGGCGAGGGCTCTGGAGGCGGCTAGGGTGGCTGTAAGACACCTAAAGCTGAGAGGATAAATGAGGCTACGAGGCTGTAGAGTAGCGAGGCCGCGAGCGTCGTTAAGAGCATTCTCTTGTCGAGCTTGGTGCTGCCTGTAAGTCCTGCCGTGCCGAGCGCAAGCAAGGCTATCCCCGCCACGTTGCTGAGCATGTAGCCTATCTGGAATGCCAGGAACTCGTTTATGCCGAGCAACCTCGTGGCTAGCTTGGCGAACACGATAGCTATCGGCACGTTCACGAAGGCGTCGTTCCACGGACTGAGGGGGCTGAGCATGTAGCCGAGGGTCGCTACGAGTCCCCAGGCGAGTCTTCTTCTCCAGCCCTGTTCCTCCTGTACCACGCTAGCGGTGTTCACGCCGCTACACCTCCTTCGCTATACATGTTCGTCCATGAGGCCCCGGGCGGCCTCGAGGCTGTGCTTGGGCTGGCGTGTGTCTCTGGCTGGTCTCTGCCCTCCTTCGACATTACATCTGTGGGCGCCGTATATTTAGCGCGGCCCGTGGCTGCATGGCCTCGTTGAGGCAAGGCGCTGAGGGGCTGGCTGGTACCCGTGCCTTTGCCCGAGGAGGCGGCTGCATGGATATTGGCGGAGACGGTTAGGCGCAAGGCTTCGCTGCGTGACGTGGCTGCCGAGTATTTCTCGAGGCGACCCTCCGAGGAGTACATGAAGCCTCTTGTGCGTGTGCTCACGCTTGGTGTCGCTAGGAACTATATGCTTCTCGATCATGTGCTCCGGAGGGGAGGCTATGGCCCTCCCAGCAACTCCACTAGGTGGATGCTCGCTAGGGTAGCTGTGTTTGAGGCGCTCTCGGGGAAGCTGAAGCCTAGCAGGGCTCGTAGTCTCGCCGAGAAGGCCGGTGTAGACGCCGAGTGGCTTCTCTCGCTCCGCGGCTCTAGGCCCTCGGACCACGTGAAGGGCCTCGGGGGGCTGGAGAGGCTCTCAGTGCTCTACAGCTTCCCGCGGTGGCTGCTCGAGGAGCTGGCAGCCGCCAGGATACCCAGGCTCGAGGAGCTACTCCGCGCGCTTAACCGAGACCCCGTGCGCTGGCTGCGCTTCCCCCACACGAGGTTGAGCTTCGAGGAGCTGGCGCAGAGGCTCACAGCCTACGGAGTCAAGCTGCGCAGGGACAAGGATCTACCCGACGTCGCCGAGGTCGTCGCCGGAGCCTCAACGGTCACGAGGACTAGGGAGTACATGGATGGCCTCATAGTGTTGCAGGATAAAGCCTCGGCCCTTGTCTCCTGGGTAGCGTCGCCCGCCGGAAGGCTGGTGCACGATCCCACCGCGGGTGCCGCGATAAAGGCGTCCCACAGCCTCTGGCTCGGTGCACGCTACGTTGTAGCAGGCGACGTCAAGCCTCAGCGTCTCGGCGAAGCTGTGCGCACTTTGACGCGCCTCCACTTGCGCCATGCAGCCGACGTGGTCGTCGGCGACGCCAGGGCGCCCTATCTACGGGCCGCCGACGCGGTGATAGTTGACCCGCCCTGCAGCGATGTTGGCAGGCTCCAGTACGAGCCCGAGGTGAAGATGTGGCTGACACGGGGAGACGTGAAGTTCTTTCGACGCCTCCAGCTACGCATGCTCGCTGCACAGCTGGAGGCCGCACGGCCTGGCACACACGTCGTGTACAGCGTCTGCACGTTGACACGGAGCGAGACGATATGGGTTATCCGGCGTGTTCTGGAGCGCGTGCCGTACGCCGAGCTTGTCAAGCATGAGCCGTTTATCGGGGAGCCCGTGCCGGGACTCCCTTTGGCGCAGCGCATGCTGCCCCATTTACACCGCACCCAGGGGTTCTTCATAGCGGTGTTTAGGCGCATGTAGTGCCTGCATCTGCCCCCTATAGGGACCCAAATAGATAATGCTCCTGGACCGGCTGGAGCCTTAGCCTGGAGGCTGCGGGGGAGACGCCATGTCCATGCAGGTGACCGTGAAGTACGATGACCTGTATGAAGCGTTGGAGCCTCTAAGGGGCCTCAGACTCCGCGGCGCGATATCTGGGCCTCCGACGTCGAAGCTGCCACTGCGGAAGATCGTTGAGAAAGGCCTCTCACATCTTAAGGTTGGTGAGGAGGAGTACCGGGGCACGAGGGTAGTTGCTTTGAAGCTTGACGATGAGACCTATCTTGTATGCCACTTTGGCCTCGAGGAGCCTGATGACTTCTGTATAGCGCTTGAGGGGGAGAAGGCGTGGGAACGGGTAACTGAGGCCGCTAATAGGCTTTCGAAGCTGACCAACGAGTCCTACACTTTGACGCTCGCTGCTATAGTGCATGCGTTGCAGGGCATTATCCACGGCGAGGAGGAGGAAGTCGAGGAGATAACTGACCCCGACCAGGTCATAGAGGAGCTGCTCACGTGGCTCCCAGAGTACATAGCTGTGACAGACTAGCGGGAGGCCTCCAGGGCCCTGTGCTGGCTCCAGCAAGCCGTTCCGCCTGCGTGGAGAGAGGGTCTCCTTTTTCCGCCGGAGCCGGTGCACTGTTGCACTGTCTGTCTCGGGGTCGCACCGGGTTGCACGATGCTGATACCGGTCTACCCATGGGCTTCATCGTTGACGGGTTCCCCGTCTTCTGCCTTGAGAGATGGCAGAGCCTTCACGAGACAAGCACTGGTCTTGTTCTAAGCGAGAGCGGGGGCGAGCCTCCTAGCATCGAGGAGCTGGAGAGCTACGGTGTTAACGTTGAAGCCGTTGTTAAGAGGATGGAGCTTGGCTATGGCTGGACCAAGGGCCTGCCTAGACTACGCGAGCTCATAGCTAGCCGCATCTACAGCGATGTAGTCGATGCCGAACACATTGTGGTGACTAGTGGGGGTGCTGAGGCGAATCTACTAGCAGTGCTCGCCACCATAGCCCCCGGCAGCCTAGCCATCGTCGATGTGCCTAACTATCTACAGGTTTGGGGCCTTCTCGCGATGCGCAGCGCCCGTGTCTACGAGTATAGGCGGCGCAGCGGAGACTGGAGCCTGGAGCCCGACAGGCTCGCTGAGCTGATAGATGCTCTCCGGCCCAAGGCGGTCTTCGTGACCAATCCCAATAATCCTACGGGACGGGTTGAGCGGAGCCTGGGCGTGCTAGCGGAGGCCGCTGCGAGACACGACACCATCCTAGTCTTTGACGAGGTCTATCGGGGACTGGAGCTCTCGGGGCCTAGAACATCCTCAGTACTAGAGGCGGCTGAGAGCTATGGGGCTGTTGCTATCTCTACGGGCAGTCTTTCGAAGACTTACTCTTTGCCGGGTCTCAGGATAGGCTGGGTGGCCACTAACAACAAGCAGCTAGCAGAGAAGCTATGGTCTGTAAAGGACTACACGACTATCTCCACAAGTAGACTCAGCGAGGAGCTGGCTGCCGCTGTGCTTGAGGCCGCGGCGGATAAGCTCGCGGAGCGTACACGGCGGATAGCGGCACGGAACCTAGAGCTACTATCCGCAGCATGCGGCGTTGACCGTGTACACCGGCCCGAGGCGGGGGCATTTACTCTCATTCGTGTCAAGGGCAGCGATGTTGTAGTGGCGGAAGAGCTTCTCCGGAAACACAATATCCTAGTCGTGCCAGGTACATGCATGAAGGCGTCAGGCTACATACGGGTAAGCCTTGGCATAGCAGACAGCCGTCGAGCGAGAGACGCCTACATCAAGCTATGTAGCGCGCTAACAGAGACAGAGGGGCTAGACAAGGAGTCGTCTTAGCTCTCAAGCTCTTCCTGGTACGTTTTGTGGCCCCCACCGCGGGGCCTGGAACGGATACCCGGCCTCATCCCGGGCGCCGTGACGCGGCGCCGTCCGCGGGCGATACCCGGGCCATGCTCTAGCCTAAGGCTACACAAGTCGCCCTATAACGGGTAGCGGTCGTGCCTCCGCAACACCGCCAGGAGCCCTTGAAGAGGCATGTCTAAGGATCTAAGGACAGGTGGTGCACCCCATGGCCCGGGGCCCGCGCGGCCCCCGTGTGGGGCCCCACGGCCAGCCACGGCAGGGGGCCCAGCCGTTGCCTCACCCCGCTCCCCCGCGAACGCCGGGCGTCCGGGGTTAGGTTGCTCCCTTCCGGGCCTGGCCTGGTTCCCCCGGCAAAGGCGGTAGCCGCCCTCCCTCCGGAGGGGGCTCCGCCACCGCCGGCCCCGCGGGACGGGGGTCATTGGTCGGCTGGGTCTGCCGTGGCCGCCGTGGGGCCCCACACGGGTTACTGGCCCCCGCGTTGCGCCCGTTTCGGGGCAAGGGGGAGGGCGAGCCCCCGGCCCTACCCGCGCGGAGCCCCTCTGGGCGGGGCCTCTTGGCCTGCCTTGTAGATGGTGTTGACGGGCAACCCCTCATATATCCAACTTTCTCGCGCTCCATGAGTGGGCTACGCGGTCTATTATCCAGGCCTTTATCATGTAGTCCGCGTAGTCTATGATTGGGCCTAGGCATTGTCCCTGGGCTGCCCTGCTGCAGGCTTTGTGTACGAGCCTGCCGTCTAGGAGGGCGAGCGGCGCCACAGCCTCTCCGGGTGCAGGGCTAGGGGATGGCTGCCGAGGCGAGAGGCTCTCGAGCATATTGAGCCTGGCGTGGATGTCGTATACCTTCTCTAGGAGATGCTTGATGCGTAAGATGTCTTCCTCCTGTTCGCCGCGTAGCCTGTGAGCACGGAGAGCAACGAGAAGGACACTACTGTAGCCGCGTCTGGAAGCCTCGGCAGCCACCGCGGCGGCCGTCAAGTGGAGGGGCACGAGTTCAACCCTGTAGCCCTTCTCTACTAGGCTTAGCCAGTGGCCGCCCCTGGTGAACATAAGGAGGAAGACTCTGTGGCTAGGAGGAACTGGCTTGGAAAGCGCCTCCTCTATTGTAGCGGTCTCTGCCTCTATACCCGCCCCAGCCAGTGCGGCAGCTAGCTTCTCTATCTTCGCCCGCTCGCTGGGGACACCAGGCCTATGGTAGACTAGGAGCGTTTTCCCGCTCCGCCTCGACAATGCGGCGCGCCTCCTCCGCTTTAGCCACCGCTGCCCGGTAGGCCTCGAGCACTGTGGCCGAGAGCTCTCTGACCGCGTCGTCGGGGTTTACATGCGGCGCCCTAGGCATGGGGTTCGTCCAGAGGCTCCGGTACATTGCCTCCACGGTCTCTGCCCGTATCTCTTCGCTCGGCTCACGGCTTGTTAGCAGCCTCTTCGCACGGTACATCTTGAGCGCCACCACTGGATGGTGGCGCCAGAGGTGCTGGCTTCTGAAGTCCTCCCAGGGTATCTTGTCGGCGGGGTACCACCGCCTGTAGCTCGTCTTTATCGCTTCCTCGATGAGGCCGGGGTCCTCGAGGAGCTCGAGCTGCTTCTCGCTGAACTCGTGAAGCGCCTTGTAGGGGCACATCATGCACGCGACGCGCGGCAACCCCTCGTAGTAATCAGGGTGCACGAGGCCGAGCGCACGCACGTTTTGGACTATGTCTAGCAGGGTCCAGATATAGATGGGGCGGAGCCGGCCTCCGCTGTAGAGCCTGGGCTTCCTGGGAGACATCTGATACAGCCTCATGAACCTCTTGAAGGCCTCAGTCATTCTATCTCCATCCGCTATTATGTGTGGCCTGCGCTGCTTCTTCAACATCTTTATTGGGCGTAGCTTCATGTAGGTGCACCAGCGCCGCCCACGGTAGGGTAGGCCCTCCTCTAGCAGCCTCTTCTTCATCAACTCCCTGTCAGCCTCAACAACCTCTATGTCGACGCCAAGCCTCTCAGCCGCCTTGACAGCGAAGTCTATGTTCCTCGGAGGCTCCAGGAAGCTCACGTGGCTATAAACAGCGTAGGCCTTGAGCCCCTCCAGTCTCTCCTGGAGGCCAGCCACTACGGCGAGAACCGCCGTACTATCCTTCCCACCGCTGAAGTTGACCATCACAGTCTTGCCCCGCAGCTCGGCACCATAGAGCCCGGCGACCCAGCCTATGTAGTCCTCAAGGCTTGGCGTTACATAGACCAGCGGCCAGGGTATGTCCTCCACAAGTCTCGCATACTCGATGGAGACGCCGCCGACACGCAGCACACCGTTATCTATGTACTCGTCCACGGGCACGCCATACTCACTCGTTATCCACATGTAGCTCCTTTTCTCGCGCTGATCACTACTATACAACACGCTGAACTCTACAGAGGAGACCTGGAAGCCGCGTACCTCCCCGCCACCGCCCAGGACAGGATAGCGCTCCATTACGCCAACACCGCACAGCGGCCCTAGATGCGCCTATAGAGTCGCGCTTACCGCAATACACGGCTAATGGTAGCCCATGCCAGGGCAGGGACCTCCTACAACGCCCAGCGGCTATTAGCGGCTAGGCCATGCACTACATCTTATCTACGCCCTGGCCCGTCAAGGTCTAGGATCCTAGAGGTGGCCGAGGGAAAAATCAAGAGTGTAGGGCTATCACGGGGTTCATCGGTGGCTAGAAGGGGCTGTAGCCCTCCCGTAGCCACCTCGCCACGTCGAGAGCATGATACGTTATCACGATGTCGGCGCCGGCTCTCTTTATAGCCGTTATTATCTCGAATGTTACTAGCTTCTCGTCTATCCAGCTCTTCTCCGCTGCAGCCTTAACCATGCTGTACTCGCCGCTAACGTTGTAGGCTGCCAGGGGGTACTGAGGGAACGCCTCCTTCAGTATGCTTATCACGTCGAGATAGGCGAGCGCAGGCTTAACCATCAGTATGTCCGCGCCTTCCTCCACGTCGAGGGCTGCCTCTTTTAGGGCCTCGGCGGCGTTTCGGGGATCCATCTGGTAGCTCCTCCTATCGCCGAAGCGTGGCGCCGAGCCTGCTGCCTCGCGGAAGGGCCCGTAGAAGCCGCTAGCGTACTTCACCGCGTAGCTCATTATGCCCACGTCACTGTAGCCCTCGTTGTCCAGGGCCTCGCGTATAGCCTTTACCATGCCATCCATCATGCCGCTGGGCGCGACGAAGTCGGCGCCAGCTTCTGCATGCGTCACCGCCATCTTGGCGATTATCTTGAGCGTGGAGTCGTTGTCTATCACCTTGCGGCCCCGCCTCTCTACGGGGATACCGCAGTGGCCATGCGTAGTGTAGCCACAGATGCACACGTCGGTGAATATTGCTGGCTCGTCGCCTAGCTCGCGGCGTATGAGCCTTATCGCACGGGGCACCGGGCCCTCAGGGTCATAAGCGGCAGTGCCCTGGAAGTCCTTCTTATCGTCAGGTATGACGCCGAAGAGCAAGAACGACTTTATGCCGAGCTCCATTGCCTCCTGGACTATCTTCGGCGCCATGTCTACAGGGTAGCGGTACTGCCCCGGCATCGCCTCTATAGGCTCCGGCTCCCTAATGCCCTCCTTGAAGAAAAGGGGAAGCATCAAGTCATTTACTGATACGTTGGTCTCCGCGACCAGGTCACGTATTGACTTCTTCGCGCGCAGCCTGCGCGGCCTAAGCACAGGGAAGTAGGCCAAGTACACCCACCCCCTCTACGACGGGGAGGCCCAGGAGAGCCACGGGGGCCCCTCTTGACCGCCCCCTATGCGGATAGGCGTCCGCTATGCACGGGTGTATTTACCGGGTTTGTGTAATACCCGTCTCGAGGTAGGGAGTCAGCCGTTCGCCCAGGCGTCTGGGTGCGTAGGGTCTTGCAGCGGCAGCAGGTGAAGCCCATCTACCGCTGCAGGGACGGCAGCTTCACCGAGGACCCGGGGCGCTGCACTGGGGGCGCAGAGCTGCTGCTCACGCCCGAGCAGCGCCTCCGCCTAAGCAAGCTGATGAGCGCGCTGCTGCGCCACATACCCGAGGAGGCCGGCCTCAAGCTCGACGAGGCCGGGTGGGTCGGGGTTAGGGAGCTTGCTAGAGCTATCCGTGAGAGGTGGCGGAGGAAGGAGCTGTACTGGTGGCTACGCCCGGAGCACATCGTTGCCGTCGCGCTCCTCGACCCGCGTGGCCGGTTCCAGCTTGACGAGGCAGGCAGGCGGATAAGGGCGGCGTACGGCCATAGTGTCCGCGTAGAGCTGGACTATGAGCCTGTACCCTGGGAGAAGCTTCCCCCCGTCTTGTACCACGGCACTGTTAGGCAGCGGCTACACTCCATCATGCGCTGCGGCTTGTTGCCCATGAGGAGGATAGCTGTCCACCTAGCGGCCGACCGCGCAACCGCGGCCGAGGTCGGCCGCCGGCACGGGACCGATGTCGTCATACTCCGTGTTAGCACCGAGTGCTTACACAGGCATGGCCTACCGGTTAGGAGGGCCAGCAGCAAGATATTCCTCGTTGACCATGTCCCGCCCGACTGCATCACCGTCGAGGACTAGCCACGCCCGTTAAAGGCTGCCCCGCCGTAGTGGGCCTAAGGGGTGCGCTAGGGGCTTGGAGCCTAAGGCGCTGACAGCAGGGTTCCGTGTCGCGGTGACGGCGTCGACGCAGGGCATAGGCTTCTACGCGGCCTCGAGCCTCTCCCGGATGGGTGCACGTGTTGTCCTTAACGGCCGTGACCCGGGGAGGCTCCGCGATGCCGTGGAGAAGGTAGGCGCCGTAGGCGGCGTGGCGGCGGACATATCGACGAGGAGCGGCGTGGAGAAGTTCTTCGAGGAGGCGTGGAGCCTTCTTGGCGGCATAGACCTACTGGTGTTTAATGCCCCGAATGTGTCGTGCGAGCCATGCTACCTCGACGAGGCTGGCTACGAGGACTGGCTTGAGGCTGCCCAGAAGCACCTGGTGGCGCCCGGCTACCTCTCCAGCCTCTACGTGCGGCGCCTCCTGAGCCTCGGCATGCAGGGCACAGTCGTCTTCCTATCCTCGATAACGGTCAAGGCCCCGATGCCCCACTTCGTGCTAGCCGACACCGCGCGGGCCGGGCTGGCCCAGCTGGCTAGGAGCATAGCGCTCCGCTACGGCGCGAGAGGCGTGAAGGCGTTCACCGTGCTGCTGGGTAGCTTCGACACGCCCGGCGCGAGGAGGAACATCCGCCTCCTGGCAGAGAGGGCCGGAATAAGCTTCGATGAGGCGTGGAGACGGTGGGTCATCGAGCTCTCAGCCCTAAGGCGCCTCGCCAGGCCCGAGGAGCTCGGCGGCCTCCTCGCCTTTCTAGCCTCAGGCTACAGCGACTACATGAATGGAGCCACTATACCCATGGATGGCGTCATGACTCCCTGTGTGTAGCCTCTGCGTCCCCGAGGATGCCGTCGAGCTCCGCAAGCGTCCTCACGGTATATGTCGCGTCGCAGCGGTCGCCACGCTCACCGGCCACCCCGGTGAGCACAAGCACGCTATCTATGCCGGCCCTCTTCGCGGCCTCGATGTCCGTGTCGCAGCGGTCGCCTATGGCCAGCGCCTCCCCGGGCCCAACACCAGCCATCTCCATAGCAAGCCGGTACATGTAGGGCTCCGGCTTCCCCGCCACCAGCTCCGCCCTCACACCAGTGCTCGTCTCTAGTGCCGCAAGTATTGAGCCAGCACCAGGCAGCGAGCCCTCCTCCACCGGTATAGTCGTGTCCGTGTTGGAGGCCGCCAGCCGTGCACCACACCTAGTTATGGCAAGGTGCGCCGTCTTCAGCTTAGAGTAGGTGAGCCCCCGGTCAAGCCCCACCACGACATAGTCCACCGGGCACCTCGCGCCGTCACCGACCGGTAGAACCACATGGCCCGCCGCCACCAGCTCCTCGACGAGGCCCTCCTCGCCGACAACAACCACTCTCACCGAGCCCGCTTTCTCCGACAAGAGCCTCGCTACCGCGTAGCCGCTCGTAACCACATCCTCCGGGGCAACACGGTACCCCATTATGGCCGAGAGCCTCTCCGCATACACCCTCCTACTCCGGGTAGAGTTGTTCGTCACATAGACTATCCTAGCGCCAGCTAAGCGCGCCCGTCTGAGCCACTCAACATTCTCACGCAGAACACGCCGCCCACGCCACACGACACCATCCAGGTCCACCAGGAGCAGACGATAGCGCCTAGCTAGCCCAGACACCGTCCACCCACCAAGCCGGTATCCCGGGCAGCCGGTAGAGGCAAAAAGCGGGAAAGGTCAGCACTCAAGACCCTCTTCATCGCACCGGTGCCGCCTCAACTATCTGGAGATTCTTGCACGGATGCACCGGCTCCGTAGGCGCGGGCTCATCACGCCATACACATACACACGCTAACAACAAGGAACGCCTATTTTATCTACACCGAGCACCTGGCGACACTACTTTTCAGCTATTTCAAGGTCCACGAGATAGACCTTGCCCACCCCACCCCCGAAGAGCGGCACTGAGAAAGCCCCGCCCACAATGTCGGGCCTTCCATTACCATCAATATCATACACTTGATGGTTATGCTCGATGAAGTTCCAGTCAACAGGGCCGTTAATCTTGACCCGCTGCTAGGCTACCATAGGGAGACCGGGGGTAACAGAATGCAGTGTTACCGTGGCTGCTGCCGTGGGCTTTGGCAGCAAGCCGCCAGGCAACAGATTGCCAGATGCAAGCAGAGGCACAAAGTCTACCACATAGACACGGTCCTTGTACAACACTAGGCAGCCCGGTTTCATAGTAACATTTTCGTTAGAATACGTCGCAAGGAGTTCACCGCTCCCAACATTATAGACGTACACCTTTGGATAGAACTAACAGCCATGCTGGTGGATTCACGTATATTGATGCTGAACCGTAGTATCAAAAGGGAACAGGGGGCCGTTTCACAACATAGGCAAACGTTTTGTCATCAGAGTATGTATCATAAAAGACTATTCTATCATATATCGTATATATAAAATGTCAGATAAATTTCTATACTTTCAATGTCCTCTACACTCCCTCCACGCAATTTAATCCCTTAAAGCTATCCCAGATTGGGTCAGGATTGTCTTCATCTTTGAAATGCAGCTCATAATATAGTATAGCCATTCGTGCTATGCACCACAACCTTGTATAGATCGTTATCACCATCACTTTCTCGACAAGTGCCAATGCCACAATATTGATGTTATAATCCTTCTTCAAGTAATTGTTTAGTTTAGTGTGCTTGTTTAGTGAGAGCGTTGACTACACGAACTGTTCGCGCGGGTCTAACAGCTGCTTGCATTAAGTTAACACCGCTATTTATGCCTATTGAGGTCGCAAATGCAGGTAGAGACGCTGTAATAGCAAAGAATAGAGATTAGCGAAGGTTCTGCTATTCATCTTGACAGCTTACTTGCCACAGTAGTATCTGCCGATGTGTAGGAGCCTATATACTGCCTCGATATATAGCATAATTTACAAAATAGTCATTAATACAGTTTCATATTATCTTATATTTATAAAATAAGTTAAGTGTGGTTAGGCCATATTGGTGGCTTGGGGCGTCCTAGGGTTTTTACCTGTGTGCAGCGCCTTCTCTATGAAGGCTCCATCTCCGGGACTCCTGTTATGCGGCTAGTGGCTGGCACCGTTTGCCATGAGAGTGGTTGGTGTGATTACAGCGCGGAGCATCGCCGTGTGAGAGAGGAGGCCGAGAAGCTTGTGAGGAGCTACATTGAGGGCAAGCAGAAGGAGTACTGGATGACTGTAATCGTCGCGCCCTATGGCAGTGGTAAGACCACACTGTTGAGGCATCTCCTACACTACGCGAAGGAGCTTGGAGTGGAGGCTTCCCATATAGAGTTCGCCGACCTGGTTAATTACATCGTCGAAAGGTATGGCACCGTCCATGAGTCGCAGCTGCCCGGGATAGTGGAAGAGTATGTGCGTGAGAGGCTTGGGGCCAGCGGCGATGCAGTGTTTGTACTGCTTGTCGACGAGATAGAAGAGAGCTATGACCTCTTCCGTGGCGTTGTGGAGCACGAGACGTCCCCGTTGAGGGGCCTAGCTGAGGCTGTGAGGACTCATAGTACATGGGTGTACCCGGTACTGGCTTTCGGCCCCTCGTCTACGCTGAAGGAGGCCATATTTGGCCCCGTTGCGTGGCGGAGCCGTGTACTAACAATTCCTCTAATACCTAAGCCCGTCATAAGGTCGATGATCAAGCTGTCTGCGGAAGAGCGCCTACTCGAGCTGGCCGCAAACACCGTATGGTGGGCTTCGAAGGGCCGCGCAGCCTGGGTCAATATGCTCGTCGAGCAGCTCGTGCCCCGTCTAATTGAGGCCGCGGGCAAGGGGCCCGAGGCCCTGGAGGCCCTCCTGCTCGGGGATGAGGCTCTTGCGATGGAGATCGTGGAGGGCGTGCCTCTTTTTGACCGCAGCGGCTATCGCGACGTGAAGAGGTTTGTTGAGAATAAGAGGCTGCTGCCCTACTTGGCGGCGTTCGTTGGGCCTGTACCCATCTCCCTCCTTGAGAGGCTCATCGGCGACACGGTGGTGCCTGAGGCTGGCCTCGTGTATGGCTTTACGAGGAGCATGATCCGGGCAGAGGAACTCTTAGGGGAAACGAGCGGCTGGATGGAGCGCATAGCACGGAGCAAGGGCTTTGGGGCTGCCAGCGTGGAGCACGCAATGGCCGCGCTTGAGCATGTTGTGCAGGCGTGGAGCAGGGGAGGGATGCTCCCCTTCGATCCGCAGGGCCTGCGCGAACTCTTCTCCATAGCCGCCGACCTGGCCCGCGAGATCTACGGCGACGACCCAGCCGCAGCCCAGCTTCTGGAGAGCATTAACCCGGACCTCGTTGCGCCAGAGGTTGTACGTGGCGAGGAGGTTGTCGCGTATCTTAGGCCCTCAATGCTCACCCGTCTCTATCCATCCGCATCCAGTAACCCCCTTGTAGGCTGTGCACGCAAGGCCGGACTCTCGCAGGTTGTCGACGTGGTGGAGTCACTAGCGCCGGAGGAGATCGCACAGTTCTCGGACGCCGTCGCTAGGCTGCTTGGCCTCGAGGAGCTATTGTCCAAGTATGGCGCCAGGCTTGTCATAGCGCCGGCTAAGCTGCTCCAGGCTCTAGGGCCGAGTCTCTGCCGGGGCAGGACGGTCCTCGTAGCCGCGAGCACCGACGAGGAGGAGCAAGGCAGGCTGCCGGCGTGGCTGAAGTCCCTCGAGGCCCTTGGCCTCACTGCGGTCACCACCGCTGGGCCGAGGCTTAGCGTCTTCCTCTACTCGCTCCTCTATAGCCAGGCTCTGGGAACGCCGAACTGTAGCCTCGAGAAGCTCGACCCACACGATCGTAGACTCATAAGCCTCTATAGTGAGAATTTGAAGACGCTAGTGGTTGAGAAGCTCCACGAGCTCGCGGCATCTAGGCTCGGCGATATAGAGAAGGCCATTGAGCGGCTGAAGAGCCGGTATGGCCGGGTAGGCGTGGCCGCGGCAGCTCGGCTTGCGGAGAAGGGTGCTGCAGCCGTTGAGCGCGCAGGCGAGGCTCTGAGGAGAATAGACCGCATCCTAGCGGAGCTGGCACGTCTAGCCTCAATGCCTAGGCCGCGCGTGCCCGATCTCACGGAGGCGGCTCGGAGCATTGCCAGGCTGGAAGTGCTGCCCCATATGGAGGCGTTGCCGGGGAGCTGCTTGGAGAGCCTCCCGGAGGACTTGAGGCTGTTCAGGGAGGCGGGCAGCGAGACGCCCTCCCTGGCCGGGCTTCTGTTGAGCCTGCGCGAGGCTAGCCGCGTGGAGGGCGGCGCCGAGGCCGTGGAGAGGGCCGCCAAGCTGGTCAGGGAGCTGGAGGCGGCCCTCCGCGACCTTGCTGGCCTTGAGCCGCTCGCCGCTGAGGCCACCGCGGAGGCTATCATGGAGTTCGTGGAGGCCTTCGTGTCTAGGCTGAAGACGCTAGAGGAGAGGCTCATCTCGATAGAGGAGAGGTTGAAGACGCTTCCGGAGCCGTTGGCGTCTAGAGCGATTGAGGCGTTCAGCGTAGACATTGCACGCATAGGGAGCCTCGAGGAGCTGGCGGCGTACCTCGGGGCGGCCGTGGCTGCCGCAGAGGAGCTGGCGGCGCATGCCAGGCGGCTGGACGCGCTGGAGGAGATAGAGGCTAAGAGGAAGAGGATAGCAACGATGATAGATGCTATGCTCTCCGAGAGTTCGACTGAGGGCAGTACGTCGGCCCAAGCCTTTTCCGCCGCATAGGCCGGGGCTGCCACGCAGCTCGTCCCGGATAAACAGAGGTGGGGCAACATGGAGTCCACGTATGCGTTGACAAGCCTCGTTGCCAGCTACCGTGATGAGCTCAACCGGGCCTCACTATACCTTGAGACACTTAGCGAAATAGAGGCGAAAGTCGCGGCAGCAGCCGAGGCGGCATCCTACCTGCGGCCCCTTAGCGACCGTGTCCGGAGAGCGGCCCTAGAGCTACGCGAGCTCCTGGAGCGGCGCGCATATGGCGAGGCTCGGCGTGTAGCCGAGAACCTCTGCCGCGCCACCGCCTCGGAGTTCGCCAAGCGCCTCTACGGTGTGCACAGCATAGACGAGGATGCATGCCCCCAGCAAAGCGTTGTGAAGCTGGCAGCTAGCATGCTCGATGCTGCCGGCCCTCTGCGTCCCCTAGTCCAGAGCCTAGTCTCTGCTGGAACAGGGAGCCTCAGGGAGTTCGCGGAGAGGGTGCTGGAGGTAGCCCAGGCCTGGAGCACGGTGGCGCAGCACCTCACCGACATCTACGCGGCAGCGGCCAGGCTTGAGAAGCTCATTGGCATGAGCCGCACCTCGCTCATAGCGGGCGTGGCCTCGCTGCTCTCGGAGGAGGAGAAGCCCCTTGACGCGCTTGCCGTGCTGGCTGACGAGCTTGGCACTGCGGCCGGCATAGCGCAGACCCTCTCGGAGATGCTGGGCGAGGTTTCGCCTGCTCTCCAGCTCTGCGGGAGCCGCGGCCGCCTCTACTGCCGCTGGCTTGGCGACGCTGTCGCCGAGCTTGCGGCAGCGAGAGAACAGTTGGAGGCCGCGCTCAAGGCGTCGTCGCTTGACGCGCTTAGACGCGGCGTGGACATGGCAGCAGACCATGTACGCAGCGCGAAGAGCCTCGCCGCGATGATACTGAGGCTGGCTAGGCGGCTCGCGCCGGACATGGGTGGCGATGCATTAGCAGACGCCGTTAGGGCGCTTGAAGAGGCCTATAACAGCTACGGGCTAACGGAGAGAGAGGAGAAACTACTCGAACAGCTGGTACGCGATGGCGTAGTGGAGCTGACTAGCCTCGAGGACCAGGACTTGGTCGCAGCTGGTCTCCGCCTCTGTCGACGGCGCCTTATCCGCTGCACACTACGCCTATAGAAGCCTGCAGCCTTACCCCCAGAGCGCTAAACTGGGCGTTGCATGACGCCCCCTCCGCTATGCTGAGCGGACACGCCCGACCGAGCCCTTCCGCCCCAGGCGGTGGGGCTGTGAGGCCGCTCTGCCGCTGCTGAGCCCTCGTCAACCTATCCTTCTACCGCCGTGCCAAGCTTCTTGGTGGCCATGCGGTACTGGGCGTTCAGCAGCCTCTGTTTGGCTTGGAGCTTCTCGGCCAGGGCTTCGTCGCTATGGCTGAAGGCGTACAGCCCGTAGGGGTTGAAGAAGATGTCGTTACAGTGCCACATGTAGGGTTTTACGAGCGGCTCGGGCACGACCTTGCAGTATACCCATGGCGGCGCCTCGGCGTAGGCGATTAGGAGGTCGGGGCCTTGGCTTCTCCGGCAGTAGGCTAGGCTGCACTCGCTGCCTTCCTCGACGCGTGCAACCTTCTCGCAGACACCCTTCTCTAGGAGCCACCTAGTGAACTCCTCGTAGCTCATCCTCGGCGCCACCACGTCCACTTGGCAACATATCCCCTTATACGCCTAAACCCCTGGCCGGCCTTGACGAGCCTCAGTACCTTCTCGCGCTTCTCGGGTGGGACGTAGCTGCCTCCAAGCACGCTGGCGCCTAGCCGGGCGGCCACGGCTGGATGGAAGCTGCTTGTCGGGCCTACTATTGCGAGCCCTGTGCCTGCCATCTGTGTCGCCGTCACTACCAGGGGGTCTAGGAGGCTCGCGCCGGTGGCTACGACGAGCTCGTAGTTGTCTATGTCTGCTATGAGCTGGCGGCCGGGGAAAACCTGGAATCCGTCACTCTCCGCCTCGCGCCGGTGATGCTCGTTATCCTCGTATACTGTGATGCTTAGACCGTGCTTTCTTAGGGCCTGGGCGACGCCAGGCACATAGCCTACTATTGCTGTGCGGGCCTTCGGCCACGTAGCCGCTATGACGGCGCCGACGTCTACGCCATGCCTGGCGTCTACAGCGTCTATGCCGTGCTCGTCTATTAGCGCGGCTGTGGCTGCGTTTACTGCTGCCAGCGCCGCGCTACTCAATAGGGGGTGGCTCCATGCGAGTGAGGCCACTTCCTCTAGCGTGTGGTTTCCCTCTACCAGCCAGGCAGGTAGCGGCTCAGTCTGGGGCGCGAAGGCTAAGCCGAGGACATCGTTTTCTGCGTGTATGTAGAGGAACCGCCTGCCGAGGCCTATCTCTAGTATAGCTAGGCGAGCGTAGTTACGTAGAACGGTCCTCAAGGCTTCCTGGATGGCCTCGTGCAGCAGGCCTCGGCCGGGCCGCATCGGGGGCTCGCAGCTGACCGCGGTCCTCATGCGAGGGCCTCACCACCTTCTCTGTCCATGCCCATGCTCGTCGAATATGTGTGGATGCTCGCCGACCACCAGAACGGCGCCGCCGTAGACTTTATCAAGTATTTCTCTCCGGAGCACTTCCTCCGGCGGCCCCACGGCAACCACGCCCCTATTGATGAGGACTACGGTCCTAGTGTATTTTAGGAGAAGCATCGGGTCGTGACTAGTGACTATTACGAGCTTGGTGTTCGAGAGCTCTCCTATAAGCTCCGCGAGGCCGGCCTTTCCGACGGGGTCCACTGCAGAAAAAGGCTCGTCCATGACGAGGAGCGGCGGATCGTGAACTAGAGCGCGTGCTATGAAGACACGCTGCCTCTGTCCACCGCTTAGCCGCCCTATGGGCCTGTGCCATATCTCACGTGGGAGCCCAACACGGGATAGTATCTCCTCTATGCGTCGCTGTTGTTTCCCGCCTCTGCACCTTATCTTACACTCTGTCTCAATAAGCTCCCAGGCAGTTATGGGGTAGTGCCTGGCGCTTGGCTCCAGCTGCGGCACGTAGCCAGCGTACCTTCCAACCTGGCTAGGGCGGCCTGTCACGTCAATACCATTAACCAATACATGCCCCTTCAAGGGCTTTATGAAGCCAAGGATAGTTCTCAAGAGTGTTGTTTTCCCGGCACCGTTTGGGCCGAGGACCTGCACCAGGCCGGGTCCTCGGAGAAAGAGTGTCACCCCACTAAGTACGATATAGTCACCATAGCCGACCGTTATGTTCTCAAGACTTACTGTGAGGGCACTACCGTCGCTCAGCTCCGTTTCCCTATGCATGCTGTGCTACACCCTCCAGCTATACCTTGAGCGTGGCCTATCGCTCGTTGTGCCCACACAAACCACACCTTGTGCACATAGATATATAACCTCTCATGCTCTCTGTGCACAAGTGTAGTGCTGAGTGCAGCTGTGGCTCACACCTGGAGGAGGCGTCCGGTATTGAGGACCGGCATTGTGGTAGCCGTGGTGGCCGTTGTCGCTGTGCTAGCGCTGATAGCCCTGCACACACGTCACGCAGGGGAGGCTCCTCCGTCCAGCCAGGCCGGTGAGGGACTTTTGATAGTAGTCACATTCCCTAACTTGAAGTATGATGTTGAGCAGCTCGTGTGCAGCGGAGACAGCGTCGTATCCATAGTGCCACTCGGCGTCGATCCACACCAGTTCCAGTTGACCCCGGAGGCGCTGAGGCTGATAAAGAGGGCGGACCTGGTCATATCGACCGGTCATGCACCGTTTGAGGTAAGAATACGTGACATCGTTAAGCCGGAGAAGCTTGTAGAGATACCCAAAGTGCCTGGCATACACTTGTTGACAAACCCAGATACAGGGAAGCCCAACTACCATATGCCTATCTATGACCCCGGGAACTATAGGGCTTTCATAGACTATGTAGCTTTGAAGCTAGGACAGCTGCGGCCTAGCTGCAAGACGGTCTACGAGGAGAAGAGGGCTAATCTTATCGCGGAGCTCGAGAAGCTCCTAGCGGAGGCGCCACGACTAAACGCTACCGCTGTTGGCTCGGCCCCGCCTGTCCAATACGCCGTAGAGTGGCTTGGTCTGCGTGTGGCACTACTACTAGCACCCGAACACAACGTTCCACCCACGTCTAGGACCATAAAGGAGGCCGAGAAGCTCCTCAGGGAGGGCGCGGTCGCAGTCGTTATGGTGCATGGCGGAGAGCCCGTCACGCCAGCGGACAGCAAGCTCTCCCAGATGGCGAAGGATGCAGGGGCCCCCGTGCT
>JAMOSW010000081.1 GCA_027062725.1 Pyrodictiaceae archaeon
TTCCTCGCCGCGCAGGGCTTCATACAGGCTTGCCGCTCCATGCTGCGCGGCTCGCCGCCGTCCCTGTTGGCGGTTACGCGTCGCTGCTTCGACTACACAGCGTCGATGGCTAGCGACTCTATAGTTGTTGACGCCGACGTGATAGAGCTTGTGAAGAAGCGCTACTACACCGAGTGCAGCAGCGGGGGCAAGCCCTGCACCCAGCCGCTCACGCTCGAGTATCTCATAGAGAAGCGGCCCGTCCCAGCCGCGGGACACGTTGAGCGAGAAGCCCCGCCCTCAACTACGGTCATGGCAACCGTCCTCGGAGACGAGACACTGGGCCTGGTAATGGCAGGCGATGGCTACATACTAGGCGCCTCCCCGCTCAAGGACGAGACATGGCTACTCTGGGGCGCGCTTCCCCAGCTCTTTGAGGGAAGCAGGCTCTCCCGCTTCATAGAGCTTGGGCGCGGCTCAGTAGGCAAGCCACTCTTCCTCGAGATGAGCCCCGTGCCGGGAATGGTGTACGTTATCTCGAGCGATGGTGTAGACGCGGCTGCGCTCGCTGAAGTACTCACCGGTATGCTGCAGGAGAACCCCGTAATAATCCGCTACGAGAACCCGGCAGTAGAGATACTCACAAAAGTTAGAGCAAAGATGGGCGGATTCGAGGACGACGCAACAATAGTCGTGGTAACGTACTACGAGTAGCCGCGGGCAGCCCGCCGCAGCTACCTACAGTATCAGGTTAAGGGTAAAACGGTCTCTGCCTATGCGTTCTTGACCTCCTTGCCGACATCTAGGCCCGACGCGTCGTATATCGTAACCAGCGCGTCGCTCTTCTCCATCTGCTCGATAATCGTCTCCGCCTGATCGGGCGTCAGCGGCGCACCCAGCTGGGCAGCAGCGACAACATGATTGCCCACCAGCAGGAGGAAGTAGTCAGTAGCGTTGAGCGACACACGGGCCAGCATAGGCTTCTTAGTTGTCAGCAGTGTACGGAACGCGGGGCTCTTCGGGCTGCCCCGGTAGAGTATCGGGGCCTTCAGCACCGCGCCTATGATGTATGTCACGTTTGCTATCTTCTCGGATAGGTCGCTCCTCCACTTGCTGCGGTCCACGCGCAGCTTGACCTCCTCGGGGGCAGCCTTCTCTACGGCCTTCTCTACCCTCCTCTTGGCCCTGGGCTCCCTCTCGAGCGGTATCAGCGACAGTATTATCGTGTTGCCCTGCTCTATGTAGGCGTAGTAGCCGCGCTTCACAGCCCACTTCTTCAGCAGAGGCACAGTGTCCTCGTCTACAAGCACCTCCACGTTGCCTGCGTCGCGTAGCAGGCGCTCTATCGAGCCGTAGGGTAGGAAGGGTCCATAGCCGCGGTAGTCGAGCCTAGTCTGGCTCAAGCCGCCCACCCCATACCCGTGTCGTATAGTGTCTAGAACTCTTCGGCAAGCATGTCGAACAGCTTCTTTACGTTCTCGCGGCCCTCGAGTATCGGGCCGTACCTGGGGGCAAGAATCTCTATGTCGAGCTTCCGTACTCGGTCCAGCCACTTATGGAACTCTATGCTACAGTTCGTGTGGCGCACGTAGCTCTTAACGCTGTCAACATAGTCGTCAAGGTCGTCTATCCTAACGCTCCACATGCCGGGCGGGGTCACGACGCCGAGCACCGGGCCAGTTATGAGGGTCTTCGTCACCGGGTCGTATATGCTTGCGACGGGGGCTCCACGGCTCTTGCTCGGAATGACCAGGAGCTCGCTCTTGCCAAGCCTTATCTTGGTCTCGCGCTCGGGTATCATCTGCACCCTTGGAGCAAGGTCCCAGTTGACTGATGTCAGCTGGGCCCCCCAGTAGCTTGGGAGTATGAACGCGGCCCTTATCGCTATGTTCGCGAGGCTCCTAAGCCCCTCGTCAACGTCGGCCTCAGCACTGGTCGCTATGATATACCTTATCTGCTCCACGTCACCAACTATGCCGCGCACAGTGTTAACCATGCGCTCGCCGCCCGCCGGGTCAACTATCAACGTCTCATAGTTGTCGGTTACCACGTACGCGTTAGGCGCTAAGCCGCCGTGCTCCAGCTTCGCGCTCCCACCTATCCAGTAGATACTGTGGTCACCCTTCACGGCTATCTGTTCCGGCTCATAGAGAAGGATCTCGCTGCTCCCCGTGAGGCTCCACGCCTTGACCCTAACACGGTGCCCCGGCGGCCTCCTAGCTAGTGCGAGCGCCTCCTCGCCATGAGCCTTCTTGCCGCCTATCTCCGCGTAGGCCCCCGTCAGCTTGTTGCCGCGCAGCACGAACCTGGCCAGGTAGACGCCCCGATAGTCTGTCACCTCGGCCAGGTAGTCGTCTATGCCCATCACTGCGAGGAGGCGGAGGCCCGCCTCCTCGGGCACGTCCCTCACCGGCGTGAAGCTGTCGTAGTAGACAAGGGTCGTCCTAGGCGGCAGGGGCTCCTCGAGCGCGGCTAGCTTGTTGTCGGACTCGACGAGCTCCACCCTCGGGTGCGCGGCAGCTATCCTGTCGGCAACGTTCTTCCGCACAGCCTCGACTATGCCGTCGACCAGTTTCGCCACCTGGCCGCTGCCGCCGCCGCTGACGACTATGTGTGTGCCCTCGCCCGTATCCACGATATCCATGGCGACCACTATACTGTCAATGCCGCTCCTCATGACTATCAGTATCGCCTCCTGCGCCTCGTAGGTGCGGAGCGACAGCTTGACCCTCCTCTTGCCGAAGCCGAACAGCCTAGGCACTGTCACGACCACGTAGTCGTCGCCTATCTCCTCTACGCCAGGCGCGTTCTTCAGCAACGCGGCTGTATTGCCGAGAAGCTTCTTCACGCTCTCGGCATCAAGCGGGATAATCAACGGCTCTGGCATGAAGCAGCTCCCCGCCCTACCTTCCTCTCCTCTTCTCGCCCTACTAGCCACAGCCAGTGGAGCGGTATTATAGGCTTAGCAAGAGCCCCCGGCCGAGCAGCGCCGCCCCCAGCACGTCCCAGCGCGCTAGACGCACCCGGCCCCCCGGGCGGTGTGGGGGCGAAACAGCTAGGAACAGGAGAGGGCCACGCCCCTAACCGAAGAATCCCGGGCATCGCTTTCCGCGAGGGAGACCCGAAGTGGCGTACACGGTCAACGACCTGGCGTGGCTCATAGAGCGTATACAGGGGCACGGCGTAAAGGGCGTCATAATAGGCAGTACGGTCATCGAGCTCGCGCTCCGCAGGAAGCAGTTCGAGGACGACGTCGACGTATTCGTGCTCGAGCCCAGCCCCCTCGTTGAGGAGGACTTCTACCGGAGGCTAGCCGAGGAGGAGGGCTGGGAGGTTAGCTACACGGCCCTCGGCACCCCCAAGCTCGTCGCCAAGCTGCCTAGCGGCGAGGAGGTCATAGTAGAGCTCTACGAGAACATACTCGACTTCTACGTGCCCCCGGAGATACTCCAGGAGGCCCCCAAGAAAAGGATAGGCAAGGTCGAGGCGCGAATGATACGCCCAGAGGACTACGTCGTGTTGAAGGCCAAGGCAGCCAGGGAAGCCGACATAGAGGACCTAAAGATAGTCAAGGAGTACGTCGACGAGGGCAAGCTCAAGCTCGACAAGAGGATAATCAGGCGAGACCTGGAGCTCCTCCCCGAGGAGGATAAGGGCTTCGTCGAGAACAAGCTCCGCGAGCTCGGCTTCCTAGACTAGGATACTATGGCCGAAAAGGGTGCAGCAGCGATGGTCTCCGCCGAGGAGTTCCTAGCCTACTACCTGGGCTGGGCGGCACCGGCCCGCCGCGCCTACGCCGCCGGGGCGGCGGTCAGGCTCCCCGCAGCTGCGGCAACCAGCGGCAGAGTAGTGGTCTGCGGCATGGGGGGCAGCGGCGCTGCCGGCGACTATGTGGAGACTCTCTCGAGGACCTACGGGGGCTCGGCGGTGACGGTCGTTAAGGGGCCCCGCGTGCCCGCCTGGGCTGGCCCCGGCGACCTCGTTGTGGCCGTAAGCTTCTCCGGCAACACGCGGGAGACCCTCGAGTGCGCCGCTCAGGCCCTATCCATGGGTGCCGGCCTCGTGGCGGTAACCACGGGGGGCCGGCTGGCCGAGCTCGCGCGGCGCTGGGGAAGCCAGCTCATAGTAGTCGGGGAGGCCCCCGCCCCGAGGGCGGGCTGGCCTCAGCTCTTCTACAGCATAGCCGGCATGCTGCAGGCCAACGGGCTCCTCAGCCTCCCCGTCTGGGACGTGGAGGAGAGCCTTGGGCTTCTGGAGGCGGAGCGCGGCAGGATAGAGGAGGAGGCCCGGCGGCTCGCTGAGTGGCTTGTGGAGGCCAGCCGTGTCCAGATAGTTGCTGCTGAGCCCCTCTATCCTGCGGCGGTTAGGCTCCGCAGCGAGCTGGCCGAGAACTCCAAGCTAGCCTCCGCTGCCTCGATGCTGCCAGAGGCTGGCCACAACGAGCTCGAGGCGTGGGCGGCTCTAGGTGGCTCGATCGACATGCTGGTGCTGGACCCCGGAGTTGAGCCGTGGAGCAGCCTCCTCCGGGAAGCGGTAGGACTGGTGGGGCCGCGCCGTCTTTACCGGGTAGAGGCTTTCGGGGAGACGCTGCTTCAGAAGCTTGTCTGGCTGACATGGCTCGCTGGCGTCGCCTCTGTGAAGGCTGCGGTTATGCGCGGCGTTGACCCCTACGGGCTCTCCGCGGTGAAGGGGTTCCGCCGCGTCGTGGAGGCTGCGACACCTTGGGGGTCTGGCGAGCCGCGGGCTCCCAGCGCCTAGGGGGGTGGGCGAGGCGCGGGACTGAAAGGCAAATCTTAAGTACCGAGTTTTAGCCCCGGGCCCGGCGGAGGTGAACCCCTGGGATGCCCAGCGAGTATCTAACCCAGCTGAAGGACCTCATAAAGGAGAAGGCCAAGGAGAAGGGCCTTAAGGTGATGGTTGTCGGCTCCACTATGAAGCTTATC
>JAMOSW010000082.1 GCA_027062725.1 Pyrodictiaceae archaeon
AGAGGCATCGCCCCGCCTCTAGTCTGCTTGGGGCACACTCACCGCAAGAGTAGGGCCTAGGGGCAGTGCACATGCAGCGCCCGCGCCCTTGGGGGAGCGTGGGCGCGTCCTCTGATCTCCCCTCCTAACGGTGGTGCCTGGCCGCTAGGCCCCGGGCTCGGGGGTGCAGACGTGCCTTGAGCAGGCCGGGTGAGGTGCGTGTGATAGACTATGCGTTCCTCAAGCAGCTCGACGAGTGGGTGAAGATGCAGAAGCGTGTGCTGGAGACGTTCAGGGAGACGAAGCAGCGCGTAGATGAGGGCGACAGGCTGGAGCTGATAGTGGCGACGAGGGCCGCGTTCCAACACATGATACGCACGATAAAGGCCTTCGACAACTGGCTACAAGACCCCGTGATAATAGCCCATGTGCCTAGGGAGATGCTTCAGGAAGTGTGGGACGTCATGTATAAGGTGCTCGAGCAGCTCCTAGAGATAGACATCAAGCATACGAGCGATGTACGGGACCTGCTGGAGAAGCTCGCCAAGGAGGGCAAGATAAACCCGCTCGTCGCTGCCGCCAAGGGCGGCGAGGAGGAGGAGACAGGCGGGCGCCGCCCGTCAACAATGATGATATAGCGGTGTCGTTGTACGCTAGGTTTTCTCTCTCTTGTTCCCTGTTTTCCTTCTGTCACCACTTCCTGTCCCAAGCTTTCTGAGCACAAGCATCGTGTATGTGCTGCTCACTCCGCGCACGCTCCTTATAGCCTCTACTATCTGGTTGAGCTCCACAGGGTTCCTGGCGCGGACACGGAGCAGTATATCGTTTTCTCCAGTGACTTCTATCACCTCGTCGACGCCGGGTATTAGGCTTAGCCTCCTGGCGACGCTGGTCGTGTATATGTTGGAGTCGCAGCGTACGGTCACGAGCGCCTCGATATGCTCTGGGGGTCTGAGCCTCAGCGTGCGGCCAGTGACTTCCTCTGCTATCTCCAGCAGGTCCTCGTCGCGGAGCCAGCGAGCCTCGCTCCTCTCCTTTATCCTGCGCAGGATGGCCATCAGCTCCTCCTCGCTTACGTGGACGCCCAGCCGCTCAAGCCGGGCCCTGAGGGCCTTACGGCCTGTGTACTTGTCTATGGTGTAGTCTCTGCTCCTCCCCACCCATTCGGGCGGGTAGGCCTCGTACGTCTCCGGGTTTGAGAGCACGCCGGCCACGTGGACGCCCGCCTTGTGGGTAAACACGTTCTCTCCGACCACTGGGGCAAGCGGCGTTATTGGGACGCCACTGTACCTCTCCACAAGCCTCGCCAGCCTGACGACCCCCTTAAGGTCCACAACGTCGAGCCCATAGTGGCGCTTCAGTGCGACAGCAATCACCTCGAGCGGGGCTATGCCTGCCCTCTCGCCGAGCCCACCTACTGTTACGTGGATTATCGTGGCGCCGGCCTCCGCCGCGGCCAGGCTATTAGCCACGGCCATGCCGAGGTCGTTATGGGCGTGGATGTCGAACTCGACACCAGGCACGTCCCTCCGCAGAGACTCGAAGAGCCTTCGCACCCCGTAGGGCGTAGCGATGCCCACCGTGTCGGCTATTGAGACGCGGTCGGCACCAGCATCCCTGGCTGTACGCACAGCCTCTACCAGGAACTCGTAGTCTGCCCTAGTTGCATCCTCCGCGGTAAAGCGTACCCTTACGCCGTGTTGCCTCGCGTACTCAACCATTTCGGCTATCGTGGCCAGGGCCTCCTCGCGGCTACGCCGATGCTTGTACCGGAGATGGATGTCACTCACGCCGTAGAATATCGCTACCCTGTCGGGCTCCAGACTAGCAGCCTCCTCTATATCGGCCTTCACCGCTCGACTATGCGCTATTATCTCCGCGCGTCGTATAATGCCGTCTCTCTTCATCCCTATGATCCTCCTGACAGCCTCCCGCACGTCGGGGGCCACGCTAGGATGCCCAGCCTCAATCATGGCAACGCCTATCTCGTCGAGAAGCCGGGCTATCTCGAGCTTCTGCTCTACGGTAAAGCTCACGCCAGGCGTTTGCTCGCCCTCACGCAGCGTGGAGTCTAGGAGGCCGACACGCATATCCTTCGGCCACTCGCCGCCTACGCCGCCGAAGCAGGAAACGCCTAGGCACTCCGCATCCCGGGCACTGGCCTGGGCCAAGGACCTCTGCCCCGCATAGGGAGGGTGCGGATGCAAGGACCGGGAAGAAAGGAATAACCGTAAACGGCCTGACATAGAGCGGCACATTCTCTCGAGGACGGGTGCGGTATCCGCCCCGCTAAGCCGGGTTAGGTTAGGGCTGTCCCGCAGGAAAGACAGCTAAAAACAACACCGAATGATAGTTATAATAAACGATACTGTGTTGAAGCACGTTATAGCCGTAAAAGGAGTGGATTAATAGAGACCGGTCAAGAAGTGACGACGCCAACCTTGGAGCAACGCAAGGCGGTCCACGATGGAGCAAGAGCAGCTCATAAACCTCCTGCGCATGTACCACAGTTTTCTCCGGACCCTAAGCCTGGAGGGGCTTCCCCGACTAGTCTACCAGCTTGCCGGCGAGCTAGGCTTCGGCAGCCTTGCCCGGCTCTACGCAGAGACAACCAGACACTACATCGAGGACGTCCTAAGGCTGCCGCAGGAGAAGCGCTCCCCTAGACAACTCCTCGAGATGATGAGAACAGCCATGCAAGCAGCCATGAGCGTAATCAACGAGCCACTCTTCGAGTTCAGCCTTGAGGAGAGAGACGGAGTCCTCGTCTTCCGCCTGCCCGTGAAGAAGAGAGACAAGCTGGACACGCTGCGGGCAGCGCCAGTACTAGGAATAGTGGCCGGAGTCTTCGAGGCCTCAGGGTACCGGGTCTACACTGTGGCGGACGAGAGGAAGAAACACGTAGCCCCAAGCGGCCAGCCAGGCACAGCCATAGTGGCGCTAGTCGAGTGCGGCGAAGAGTCCTGCATAGAGGTAGAGTACTGGCCCCGAAACAGTTAGACGACGAACAGCGCGCGGGGCGAGAAGAGCACCCGGTCGCCATCTCTGAGCCTTGTCTCAAGTCCTTCAAGGAAGTCTATCCTCCTGCCATTTACGGCGACCTCTACCGGGTAGCGTAGCCCCCGCCCTTCATCGTCAAGCACTAATCTGCGGAAGCCAGGCTTAACGTGACTGTCTATGTAGTCTATAAGGTCGCGTACTGTTGCTCCCTCGGGGAGCTCGGCCTCGACCTCGAACCTGCCGACCTCCCGGTAGAACTCTTGTATGAAGACAGCCTTCACCCTGGGCATAGCCCGGCTCCTCCGTCGACGATTGCTCGGAGAAAGTGTTGGGGGCCACGTGGCCCCTGGAAGTTGTCTAAAAACGTGGAGCCTTGGCGCGGGCTAGCTGACTATGTAGAGGAACTCTTCGAGGCCCAGCCTCTTCAGTGTCTCGGGCTTCGGTACGCCATTCTCCCAGCCGCGTAGCCTGTAGAACTCCGGTAGGTAGGCCTCAAGTGCCTCCTTCGCGGTTCTGCCCTTGGCGGGGCCGTCAGGTAGGGGCTCCTCGAGCAGCCTCTTGGGTAGTGTGTCCTGGTATCCCGTGCCCTCGCGTACGGCGAAGAGTCTCTCCGTGTTGTATATCCTCTCGCCTATCGTGAGCAGTTCCTCGGCTGTGAGGTCCTCCCATCCCATCGCCGCCTGGAGGAGCGGTACGTAGTCCTCCGGGCTGTCGGCGAACGTGTTGAACTTGCATACGACGAGGCTGTCTATTACGGCGAAGTGGTTCTGCTGGAAGACGACCAGCTTCACCTTCTCGGGGTCCATCTTGAGCGGGTCAAACTTCTTCGGTGCACCGAGCACATCGAAGCTCACCGCGTAGGCGCGTAGGTGGCAGCCGCCGCGGTTGCTGGTGGCGTAGCTGAGGGCCATGCTGTTGATGCCGCGTGGGTCGTAGGCGGGCAGCTCGAGGCCCTTCACGTGGATGGCGCTGTCGGGGCTGCCGAAGGCTTCCGCCAGCCTCTTCGCGCCCTCTGCGGTGTAGTCTCCGATGCCGTCGCGGTACGCGGTTCTCCAGATGAGCTGTATGACTGCGTCGGCGTTGCCCCACTCGGGCTGTATGTCCTCTAGGAGGTCGAGCAGTTTCTTCGCCTTCTCCTCTGGCAGTTCGCCCTTCTTCGCCTTCTCGTAGAGCTCCATCAGCGTCGCGGCAGTGTTGCCGAAGCTTATGGTATCGAAGCCGAGGTCGTTCAGGAGGTAGTTTATCTTGATTATCGCTTCAAGGTTGCCTATCATTGTGTTGGCGCCGTTGGCCCAGATAGTCTCGTACTCGGGGCCCTCGCTGACTGGGGTACGGTAGGGGCCTCCGGGCACCTCCGCGACGCGGGCGCACTTGATCACGCAGCCCCAGCAGCCCTTGTTTGTCTTGAGGTACTTCTCGGCCAGGTACTCGCCGCTTATCTCGTATGCCTTCTCGAAGGTACCCCGTGTCCAGTTCTTGGTCGGGAAGGCGCCGTGCTCGTTGATTATGTTGACCAGTACCGCTGTGCCGTACTTGCCGAGCGCCTGGTTAATGCTGTGGTCCATTATCTTCTTCATGAGCTTCTTTGCTGCCTCGAAGAACTTTGCCCGGTCGTATAGCTCTATTCTCCGCGTGCCATAGGCGAATATTGCCTTAACCCTCTTGCTGCCCATCACTGCGCCTAGGCCGGTCCTGCCCGCCGCGCGGTACTTGTCGTTCATTATAGCTGCTATCTTGGAGAGATTCTCCCCGGCGGGTCCTATGGCCAGCACGCTGCCCAGATCGGGCTTTGTTATGCCAACGTCCTCGCGTATCCTCTTCTCGGTGTATATCACTCCCTTGCCCCACAGCTCCTTGGCGCTGTGGAACTTGACCTCGCCGTCCATTATGCTTAT
>JAMOSW010000083.1 GCA_027062725.1 Pyrodictiaceae archaeon
GTAGAACATTGCGCCTACTCTATCAGCTAGCTGTTTTAGCTGATCATATGCTCCGGGCCTAAACGTGTCGGCAGCAACCACACCGACACGGTAACCCATATCGCGGTAGAACTTGGCGAGCTTGCCTACGGTTGTCGTCTTGCCGCTGCCCTGTACGCCGACCATCATTATCACGTAGGGAGTGTATGGCGGCCTAACTTCCGGCTCCTCTTCACCACCAAACAGCTTCACAAGCTCCTCATACGTTATCTTGACGAGCCACTCGCGGCGGCTTACCCCCGGCGGCGGCCTCTCCTTCAGTGCCCGCTCCCTTATACGCCTTGATAAGTCGAATACGAGCCTCACATTTACATCAGCGGAGATGAGAGCCCTCTGGAGGTCGCGTACATACTCGTTCACAATGTTCTCGTATGGGCCGCTTCTCTTGAGGAGCTTGCCTACGGCTCTCCGCAGGTCATCTAGACCCGGCACAGCCTATTCCCTACCCTAAAAGGCTAGCTGGCTGCGTACGCCCTAATTTCTTAGCCTCTGCGGCTCCAGCTGCCTATCCACGAGGCTCTGGCATGGACAAGATTTCAGCGTGAGGGATGCCTAAACATTATACCGTGCTAGTCTGGCCAGACTGCTAGACAGCGGCGACGAGCGGCAGGTGGCCAAACCGGCTGCGGCAGGCCCCGGAGGCGTGGCGCCATGAGATTCTGTCCGAGATGTGGTTCCCTAATGATGCTGAGGATTGAGAACGGTAGGAGGGTATGGGTGTGCCCCAGCTGTGGGTACAGAGAAGAGGTTGGTCAGGGAAGCCAGGAGCAGCAAATGGCTGTGCTGAAGCAGCGTATAAACCATCATCCTAGGGAAAGGCTTATAGTGGTTGATAAGTCGAAGCAGGTGGAGAGCCTCCCCAAGACCAGAGCTATCTGTCCACGCTGCGGATACCATGAGGCGTATTACTGGCTCGTGCAGACGAGGAAGGCTGACGAGCCACCGACAAGGTTCTTCAAGTGTGTTCGCTGCGGCTATGTATGGAGAGAGTATGACTGACGAGACCTGCGGCGCGGCCCGGTTCTTCCATGGAGTATTTAGGAAAATAGTCGAAGACCTTTTTGAGGCCTACGCGCGGACGCCTGCCACGGTTTCCTCAAGGCCTTACATTGAGCGTGCTCTTAGGCTCGCGAGAGCGGGCCTTACTGAATCGATTAGCATACTTGAGACATGCGAGAAGAAGGCATTGAAAGAAGAGGAGGGTGGACGGTATAGCTGATGGCACACCTTTTCCCTCAACTGCTTTATGCTGTAGCTTTTGGTGCAGAAAGCCCCCTGGGGTGCCGCGGAGTGAAGCTGGTATTCTTTGACGCAAGGGTGTGGAGGTACCTTGTCTCCGCTATATCCAAGATAATAGATGAGGGAGTCTTCATAGTATCCCCTGAGGAGGGTTTGCGTTTCCGTGCAATGGATCCCTCGCATGTCATACTTCTTGACATGAGGTTTCCTCCGGACTCCTTTGAGACGTTTGAGGTAGAGGAGGAGAAGAGCGTCGGCGTAAACTTTGAGGATCTGGCTAAAATACTTCGTAGGGCGCGTAAGGAGGACCGTCTGGAGCTAGAGGCCGACGAGACTAGCTTCACCGTAACACTTGCTGGGCGCGGGTTGCGTCGCTTCACTATACCAGTGCTCGATATATCAGCCGAGGATATCCCGGAGCCGCAGCTAGAGTACAAGGCCCACGTCAAGGTTATGAGCGACATATATCGCGACACTATCAAGGACGTAGAGCTCGTTGGTGATGTAATAAGATTCTATGCTACGGGCGATGAGTTCCGTGTTATGTCCAGTAGCGAGTTCGGGGAGGCTGAAATAATATACACGAGGGAGAGCGGCAGCCTCCTTGAGCTAGAGGTTGAGGACACCCAGCAGGCTAGCTATACGCTAGAATACTTCAGCGACCTTAGTGGTGCCTCGCGTGTAGCCGACACGGTTGCGATAAAGTTCTCGAGTGACATGCCGGTGCAGGTTGATCACGAGCTCCCTCAGGGTGCGTACTTCGGATTCCTGGTTGCGCCGAGGGTAGAGTAAATGAGAAACAAGATAATCCAGTTTCTTGAGAACAAAACTAGGGAGTACTATAGGAGGAGTAGTGTAGGGCTTCCAAGCGATTTCCCGCTGAGGGAGTTTGCGGCACAGCTCTGGAGAGGGCGCGGCTATGTACGTCACATGAGCTTCAGCACCAGGCAGGCTGTGGAGAGGTTTCTTCAAGAGAAGGCGCCACGCCACTTCTACTACTCCTCAGCGCGTTATGATCAACCAGGCATAGACGACATGGATGCTAAGGGCTGGCGTTCGGCCGATATAGTGTTTGATATTGACGCTGACCATCTACCTGGCTGTGATAATCGCGTGGTCAAGGTTACTAATGTATTTGGGGAAGAAGCCTCCTTCATCGCTGAGGAGTGTATAAGCGAGGCCGCGAAGCATGCCTTGTCGCTCTACGATATCCTCGTAGAGGAGTTGGGTTTTCCGCGTGAGAGTATTAGCATCGAGTTTTCTGGTCACCGCGGGTTCCATCTGACGGTCTACCTTAGGGACAGCGATCCTGAGGCGAGGGCTGGCCAGGACTTTAGGAGAGAGCTCGTAAGCTATGTCCAGGCGGTCGGGCTTCAGGAGGAGACCCTTAAGCCATGGATTAGGCTGGGCAGAAAGAGGCAGTTGCTTCCTGTTCCGCCGTTAGCGTCTATGGCTGGCTATCGGGGGCGGGTTGCACGGGTCGCTGCAAGGTTGGCCGATAAGCGTCTCAGCGGAGTGTTCACCTCAACCCCTGTTCAAGCAGCCAGGCTCTATGCAGAGTATCGTGAAGAAGTGGACCACGTGCTTGAGGAGGCATCTGTCTATGCTGCGCCAGTTGTTGACGCACAAGTAACGGTTGACACTAAGCGTCTTATACGTGCGCCGTATAGCATAAACGGTAAGACTATGCTTGTTGTGCGCCCTCTGCGGGCAGAGAGGCTGGGGGACTTCACGGTTAGTGAAGAGCTATCTCCATTCGCAGGATATGGTTACTTGCGTGTAAAGGTGCTAGCTGACACGCCGTCAGCGATAGAAGTATTGGGGCATAGGCTTAGGCTCCGTCAAGGAGATAGACCTAAACTGCCTTATCCCGTGGCCCTCTACCTGGCTGCTAAGGGTATCGTAGCTCCTCTGGAGGAGAGCGGTCACGGCTAGGGAGGCAACACAGGGTGAGGGCGGCGCCATGGGAGAGGGCACTGAGGCTCTTATAGATGCTATAGAGGCTGTTCTTAGCGGTGAAAGTATCGACGAAGCTATGAAACGCTGTGATAGGGTAAAAGCCGCTGAGGCGTCTACGCTTCTGGACCTCTACACGTCGGAGCAACGCGAAATCGTTGAGGCTTATCGTGGTGTGCTCTGTGAGGGGGTGGAGTACCTTGCTGAGGCCTTGGCTGTGAGGGGTGAGATCGGCCTGCAGGAGGCGCGACTATTGGCCAGAGTAGCTTGTGGCTCAGCTATCGCCGGTGATGGCTGTGTGCTTACTCGTGTGCTTCAAGCGTTAAGTGTCGATGGGCGTCAAGTCAGTGCCGGTAGTGTGGTTTGTCTTGAGCCTTTGAAGGCTGTGGCGTTTGAGGTTGCGGGTGTTGCACGGATAATCTTCAAGGACTATGGCTGCAGGCTTAGCGACTAGCCCTTGATGGCCGCGGTTTGTTTAAGAAGGTGTGGTACGGGAGCGGCCCTGGACGGGTATCACTGTAGCGAGGGGAGGGCTGGCGTGAAGGTCCCTAAGGTTATAGTGACGTACTGTCCACGCTGCAGGACTCATACGCCTCATAGCGTCACAATATACAAGCATGGCAAGAGGCGTAGCCTAGCGGAGGGTGAGCGCAGGTATAGGAGAAAACAGAAGGGCTATGGTAGCAAACGTAAGCCCGAGCAGAAGCGGTTCGCGAAGGTCACGAAGAAGGTGGTCCTAAAGCTCAAGTGTCAGAAGTGTGGCTACATACTCCATAGGAGGGGTATACGCCTCAAGAAGGTTGAGCTTGTAGAGGTGAGGTAGCCGTGGTCCGTCGGCTGCACATACTTGTCCCGCAGCCGCGTAGCAGGTTCCTTCTAGTCAGATGCCCTGTATGCGGTAACGAGCAGGTAGTCTTCAGCCACGCAACGTTCCCGGCAAGGTGCCTCGTCTGCGGTGCCCAGCTGGTTGAGCCAACCGGCGGCAAGGCTAAGATAAATGGGCAGGTAGTGCGCGTCCTAGGCTAAGTTAACAGTGGGCGTTTCTGCCCGCCAATGTAGCTTATGCCTGGCATGTTTTTGTAGAAGGACCTATCCATCGGCCGTACTTCTCTATGTCAGACTTTTGGCTCTGTTGCGTGTCGGCCCGGAGTGACGTCGGGTGCTACAATATATTGGCCCTTCTAATGAAGGCCCTATGGCGGGGTGGCTAAGGTGCCTCTCCGTAGGAAGGAGCTTCCCGACGTGGGCGAGCTTGTGGTGGCGACCGTAAAGGAAGTGTACGATTACGGCGCCTACCTTACACTCGACGAGTACGGTGGGCTCGAGGCCTACCTGCCGTGGAGCGAAGTGGCGTCAAGGTGGGTAAGAAGTATACATGACGTGGTTAAGCCGGGCCAGAAAATAGTTGTAAAAGTCATACGTGTCAATAAGCGCCGTAAACAGGTTGATGTCTCGCTTAAGAGGGTGTATGAGAATGAGCGCCGCAGGAAGATGATGGAATGGAAGCGTGCACAGAAAGCCGAGAAGATTCTGGAGATAGCGGCGCAGCGGCTCGGCAAGAGCCTCGAAGAGGCTTACCGAGAAGCTGGATGGCCTCTTGAAGAGGCCTACGGTGAGCTCATGGCTGCATTTGAGGAGGCGGCTATGAGGGGTGAGGAGGTTCTCAGAAAGGCTGGTGTGCCTGAAGAGTGGATAAAGCCGCTTATGGAAGAGATAAGGCGTCACGTCGAGATAAAGCGTGTCCGTATCTCGGGTATACTCATGGCGCGCAGCTTTGCAGGCGACGGAGTAGAGAGGGTGCGCGAGACGCTCCTCGAGGTCAAGAATACAATACTCGGCGAAAGCAGCGATCTATCGGTCAAGCTGTACACTGTAGGTGCGCCTAGGTATAGGATAGACATAGAGAGCTATGACTACAAGACGATAGAGAAGGCATTGGAGAAGGCGCTAGAGGCCGGCGAGAAGAAGGCAAAGCAGCTTGGGGTTGAGTTCTCCTTTACGCGGCTAAAGAAGTGAAGCTGCGCCCGCCCAAGCTCCCAGTGGGGCCCTCTTTCGCCCACCAGCGTCGGGGTGGCAGCGTTGCGGTGGCTCATGCGGCGTTGTAGAGAGTGTGGTAGATACACGCTGCGGCGCGACAGGTGCCCAGTCTGTGGCGGCGAGCTCTATGTTCCGCATCCGCCCAGGTTCTCTCCTGAGGACAAGTACGTTGCATACCGCTATCGCCTCAAGCTCGTAGCGGGATTGCTTGCCCAGGAGAGGGGAAGCCAGCAGGGGGACGAGGAGACGGCTTCGGCTGTCTAGCTTCTTCCCTGCGGTGCAGCTCTATGCTCCCGAGTATTTGTTCTAAGGGCGCCACTGCTTAGTAGCGGTGGTTGCCGTTTCTACCAGGGCACGTTTTTGAGTCCAAGCCTGTAAGCTGCTATGTTTGTTGTTCGGTGGAGAATAGGCACTATGATAGCGAGCAGAAGGGTTGTGGCGGGTTCGAGCAGATAGCCTGCTGCCGTCGTTGCCAGTACTGCGCCGGCGACAAAGTCTAGTTGGTCAAGAACAGGCGCGGGGGCTCCCCGTTCAAGCCCGATACGTCTCTTTATAAATGCCCCCACGATGTCGCCTAGCAACGCCCCTATCGCGGCGATGGAGCCGGCGACGAAAACGTGGGCTTGGCTGATTGCCGCAGCCAACAGATACGCTATCGTGGAGCCATATAGCATGCCTATAATGAGGCCTTCGAAAGTCTTACCTTTGCCGAGTAGTGGGCGTCCGTCAACAAAGCTGCGTCCACAGTCAATGGGATGTCCCCTCCCTCTCAATAAGACGGGGGATCCGTTGGCAATAAGCGCTGGCAGCAGTGTCAGCAGAGTCTCAGTAGGACTCAACAGTTGAGCCATACTATGCCCTCCCCGCGGATGAGGTATTCATACTCCTTGCCGCCTATTCGTGCCAGGCGCCTGCCTCCGGCGCCATAGCTAAGGGCCACGGTTCTATCCGCCCATAGTTCTAACGCTTTTTCGCCGGAGGGCCTCGCTCCCTGCTCGGGCCTCCACCTAACCTGCGCAGTCTCAACGACTATGGCTCCGTAACGCTCAGCGATGGTATGGAGGGTTGAGGCCAGGAGGCCTGTGAGCGTGTATGCGGCTGCCCCCTCGTAGAGAAAGCTATTGATAGAGTCAACGACGATAACGTCGTACGTAAATAGTCTCTTAAACGCAACAAGCTCAACATAATCATTGGGGTCGAATGTGTCGTACACCACGAGCTTACCAATATCGAGCCCCATCTGTGCCGCCCTTCTAAGGAAGTCAAGCCTTTCGGTTGAGACGTAGAGGCAGCGCGATGTGCAGGCCTCGCGGAGAACCTCAAGGGCAAGGGTCGTCTTCCCTACACCGCTCTCGCCATAAATTAGTGTAACCCCGCTCTGCAGTAGTACGTCCCTTACCTCTCTACATAGGGGCAAGGAACCACCAGTGGATTCTGGGCGCTAGCTCCTACTCCAATTGTAACACTGTGTTTAGCACCATAGACCGGAAATATTCATTATCGTGTCGGGCCTAGACATAGGCTGGCTGGGCTACGGCTGCCTGGAGCCGACGGCCGGTCCCTCGGGGGAATAGCCCCGACTTGAGCAGCGGCCTGCTAGGCTGCGTGGATGGGGTGCCTTGACGCCGTGCACCCGTGGGCGGGGAGAAGCCTCGCACTCGTATGGAGCAGCGATGTAGAGCTAGCGGAGGCGGCCGTGAGCGCGCTCAACGTTCTCGGCTACTCAGCGTTGGTGCCCGGTGCGCGGAGTATGGGCAGGCTCTGCGCAAAGGCCGACATTGTTGTGGTTGATGAGCGTGATGTGGGCTTCCTCCCGGCCACTTGTAGACGTGGTAGCCGCCTTATAGTCGTTGGTGGCTCGCCGGCGCAAGTTGCTGCCTTCCTGCTCTCACGGTTTGGTGCAGGAGAGGCTCTCATAGGCATCGATCCGGGCAGCTCTGTGACAGGGTATGCCCTGGTGTCAAACAGCACGCTTGTCCACGGTACGGTGATTAATGGTGGTGTCGATAACGTTGTTAGTTTCATATGTGGGCTTGCGGGCTGTGTGCCGAAGAACACCCTAGTGGGTGTAGGTGCATCCCCGTCGGTATACGAGAGGGCTTTAGCTATCGCGGGCGGCGTGACAGAGTCCTGTGGCTTGCGTGTTGCGCTCGTTAACGAGCATGGGTCAAATACTGAGAGGCCGCTGGGGCTCCAGGGTGTGCGGGGAGCCATCAATGTCCATGTGCGTGCTGCGGCCGTGATAGCTCTTAGGGCAAGGATGAGTAGCATGCAGGTAATGAGCATGCATTAAGCCTAAGAGTGCATGTCTTGCTAATTTTGACATAAGGGTTCTGTTAGTGCTCTATGTGTCCAGGCAGCGCCGAGAGGGCGGCAACAATGCGGTTGACGCTGAGGCTTACCGAAGGCTCTCTAAGCCGCGTACATGGGCCTCTGCGTGCCGAGGTCCGCGAAGGTCAGGTAATGGTTCTTGGCGCCATATTTGGTAGGGGTGAAGGTTTCAGCGTTAGACGCTATCGCAGCTATGCAGTCAAGGCTCTCACCGATGCTGTTATCGATATAGTGCTGGAGGAGGGCGGCTCCGTTGAGAAGCCGTCTCCAGGCGAGGAGCCTCTTGAGAGTTGGGTCTACCAGGTGGACAGGCTTCTTCGGGCTGGCTGCAGAGGTTTTATGGTGCTTGGGGGTGTTGACAGCGGCAAATCAAGCATAGCTGCCCTGATCGCAAACCGCGCACTCCTATATGGCTATCGTGTAGGTGTTGTCGACAGCGATGTAGGGCAAGCGGATATAGGACCCCCTGCTTGTGTCTCTGCGGCGCGCGTTCTCCGGCCTATCCTCTGGCTGAGAGAGCTAAGGGCCGAGAGGATACGCTTCATAGGCTACATTACGCCTCAGCGCGCGGAGCGCAGAATAAGTGCAGCGGTCGTTGACCTCGTCAGCTGGCTTCGTCGCGATGTTGACGTAGTGGTTGTGGATACAGATGGATGGGTGCAGGGTGTCCAGTCGCTAGAGTATAAGCTCGAGGCAGCCTATCTCGCGGGCATAGACGCTGTGCTCGTTGTGGGCGACCAGAAGCTGTACCGGATGGTTTCGTCTGGGTGGAAACGGTTACGCTGCGGGACCGTTTACCTGGAGTCACCGGCGGTCCGAGAGACCAGGGATAGAGGTGATAGGCGGCTTCTGCGCGTCGAGGCCTACCGGAGATTCCTGGAGCCGCTTCGGAGACGCATGGTCGACCTCAGCGAGGTAGCGGTGCTGGGCAGCTGCTTCTTCTCGGGCGAGCCATTGCCACGAGAGGCCGCAGAAGGTTTCTCCTCAGTACTCCGTGTGCGCGTACTAGCGGCAAGCGAGACGTACGACACTGTCTATGTGGTCACGGCTGGACAGGCTGACCCCGCCGGGATAGACAGGCTCTCGTCAGCGCTGAACAAGCAGGTATACATACTAGACGTTAACAACATGAAGGGCGCGCTTGTCGGCATCATTGGCGAGGAGGGGGTTGAGGTGGGCATAGGGCTTCTTGAGGACATTGACTTTGACGGGGGTGTCGCCAAGCTGCTGACACCCTACGAGGGCCCTATTAAGGGCCTAATACTGGGCGGTACGCGTCTAACGGAGAACTTCGAGGAATATGGGAGGCCGCTGCGTTGCGTGCTATAGCCAACCCCGAGGCAAGTATCGAGGAATTCCTTAGGTCCAGTAGCCAGCTTGGCTTAAGGCTTGAGAGGGAAGAAGCCCCGCTCTCAAGATTCTACGAGGCAGCCGCCGCTGTTAAAGAAGCCGAAGAGCGGGGTGCTGTTCTCCTCTTCCGCGTCAAGGAGTACAGCTACGAGTTCATAGCTAACCTTATGTCTAGCCGTAGGGTGCTCTACCGTTCTCTTGGCGCAGCTCGCGACAAGGAAGCGTATGAGAAGCTTGCCGAGGCAGAAAAACGTCGAGGCGTACTTGACTATGTCGATGATTTCGGCGATTATTTTGAGGCCATAGATGGCGGGCTCAAGGCGCTCCCCGCTCTGCGTTTCTTCGAGAAAGATGGAGGAATGTACATAACGTCATCAATATTTGTCGCGTGTCGTGGCAGGACATGTAACGCGTCGATACACCGGATAATGGTGCGTGAGGACTATGCAGCTGTGAGGGTCGTGCCACGCCATCTCTACGCGCTGCTACGCCAGTCTGGCGGCAGCATGCCCGTAGCTGTAGTCATTGGCGTAGATCCGCGTGTTCTGCTTGCATCGGCGCTCAGCCCTCCGCTGGGCGTCTTTGAGCTTGAGATAGCCGCCAGGCTTGTAGGCGGCTCGTTGAAGGTTTGCCAGACGCCTCTTTACGGCCTCCCCGTGCCCTGTGGCGCAAGCATGGTAGTAGAGGCTACCCTAGGCCCGGAGCGGGCACCTGAAGGCCCGTTCACAGACCTACTCGGCCTCTACGATACAGTGCGGAACGAGCCAGTGCTCCACGTGCAGCGAGTCTACATAAACAAGAAGGTTAAACCTCTCATACACGTCATCCTGCCTGGCGGCTTGGAGCACATGCTGCTAATGGGGTTCCCCCGGGAAGCCGCGATATACAGCGCGGTAGCCCGCGCCGTTCCACGCGTCCACAAGGTTAGGCTCACGCAGGCGGGCGGTATGTGGCTCCACGCCGTCGTCTCTATAAGCAAGAGCCACGATGGTGACGGCAAAACCGCTGGGATGGCTGCTCTCTCTGCCCACCCGAGCCTGAAACACGTGGTCGTGGTTGACGAGGATATTGACCCAGATAAGCCTGGCGAGGTGGAGTGGGCTATAGCGACAAGGCTCCAGGCCGACCGGGGGCTAGTTGTAATCCCTGCGGCGCGCGGCTCAACCCTGGACCCAAGCGCCAGAGACGGCTTGACAACTAAGCTCCTAGTGGACGCTACTGCGCCTCTGGGGGAACGCGAGAAGTACATACGGCCCAGAATACCTAGTAGCCGATTCTGAGGCCGCAAAAACGCCCGATTCCTCCACGGAGCCCTCGGCAGACTATCTAGCTCCGGCGGGTGTTGGTGCTTTGTATTTGACGCATGAAGAGGAACTGATGCTTAACGGCGAATATGGGGAGGCGGTAGCCAAGGCCCTAAAGCTAATAGTGCGTGTCGGCGAAGCGCTTGGAGCCGAGCGCCTCGTAAAGATAGTGCATGCACACGCCAGTGGCATATCATACGACAATATCGGTGACCCAGGTTTATCCTTTATACGCGACCTCTACCTGGCAGGTGGCCGCGTATCTGTGTACTCAACCTACAACCCGATCGGGATAGAAATCTGGGACCAGCGTGTGCTACCTGTGACGCGCCACTTTATCGAAAAACAGATGGAGATAATTAGAAGCCTTGAGGGCATGGGCTTCGATAGGAGCGTCACATGCGTGCCTTACAAGTTGAGACCCCCTAGGCTTGGCGAGCACCTAGCATGGGGCGAGTCAAGTGCGGTGGCAGTCGCCAACAGCCTCTATGGTGCACGTACGAACCGCGAGGGAGGCCCGATAGCCCTCGCAGCAGCACTCACGGGACGGATATACTACTGGGGGCTCCACCTAGACGAGAATCGCAGACCAGGCATATACATCAAGCTTGCCGCCGGAAACGGTGCCCTAGGTGAACCGGACGCCGGCGTCCTCGGCTACATTGTTGGAGAGAACTATGGTGGCCAGATACCATACATCGACGCAGTCGTAGAAGTACCCCGAGGCGTTCAGGCGCTGTGTGCGGCTGCTGCCGCCGCGGGCAGCACAGCAATGTGTATCATTCGCGGCGTCTCGCCTGAAGACCAGGGCCCGCCCCCTAATCCTCTAGACAGGCTCACCTTAACAGCTTCAGACATACGCGCAAAGAAACGGGATATAGCTACTGCAACCCTAGACGAGGCACAAGCATTCTTCACGGGCTGCCCACACCATGATCCCTCGTTGCCGATGAGACTGCTGGATTATCTAAGGAGACATGGGATAAGGCGTCTCTCCAGGCCTGTATGGGTCGCGGTCCCCGGCTACGCGGCTACCAATTTACGTGGTGTTGCGGATGAGCTACGCAAACGAGGCATCCATATCCTGCCCGGCACATGTATAGTTGTTTCGAGGCTTAGAGGCATAATCAAGACGATAGCCACGGACTCCGTGAAGACGGCCTTCTACTTACCAAGAAGGCATGGAGTTGATGTCGCTCTCTCCTCCCTGGAGGAGTTTGTAAAGCGATACGCGGTGCGCTAAGGAGATCGCTCCATGTTTTGGCATGCGTCGGTCTACTATGTAGAAAATCACGTCTAGGATAGATTCGGCTACCCCTCTCTCTGTAAAAACGTTACGTACCAATTCAAGTAGCCCCTCGGTAACACAGTAACACTATAAGTGGTGGTTGAGATGCCTCAGAGGATAGTTACGTTCAAGATAGAGGAGACACTACTTGAGGCGCTGGACACCTATGCGAAGATGAAGGGCCTGACAAGGAGCGAAGCGATAAGAGACGCGATAACACGCATGCTCTGCGCTGAGGGGGTAGCGGTAAAACCTAAGAGGGAAAAACTCGACCCCCGAAGCCTGGTCATAGAGATCCCGGTCTAGACTGCTAGTCGCGCACCGTCTCAAGGAGCGATATGACGTTCCATATCAGCGTGCGTGCATATATGGGCATGTTCGGGTCTTGGCTTATCTCGTCAAGTATGCTTATCGCGTTGGCCGCCCTTACGCCTGGGCTCAGCGACTCGTCACGAAGCTGTTTGATGGCCTCCGTTGCGGCGCGCCTTATGTTGCGCGGAACAGCTGTATCATTCACGATTCTCATGAGCATAACTATAGCCTGCCTAATCTTGGCCTCATTGTCGTACATGGGTGCGGCCATGGTCAACCACCTCTCCGAGGGTCTGATGAGGGCCCACCGGGGCGCTTGTCCTGTGTGGGAATAGGGTCCCCGCGAGTGGGCGGTGAGGCACCGCCCTCTCCTGTATACCGGATAGGGGCGCCACAGCTCGTTCAGCGATTATTACCGTTATCTCCACTAGCCCCGCGCAGCGGATAGGACTAGCGCGAAACGGAAGAAACACGAACCGGCAAAAGGTTTCGCGGCAGCGGGGTGTCATTGAGTTTGGCGCAGCGCAGCCCTGATGTGGTAAAGAAGATGGCCGATCTTTTGCGTGCTGGCGCCACGATGTTGTCTGAGCGTTGTCCAGTCTGTGGTCTTCCCCTCTTCCGGCTCCGCAGTGGCGAGGTCGTATGCCCTGTCCATGGTAGGGTATACATCGTACGCGACGAGTCAGAAGTCTCCCGCGTAACTGTGCAAGGTGTACTTGAAGAGCTTGAGAAGGTTGTTGCTACAAGGATCTCGGAGAGCCTGGAAGCCGCTAAACGCGGCGAACCCAGAGCAAGAGAGTTAAGCGAATGGCTCGATGTACTTGAAAGAACAGAGCGCATACTATCAATGATACGTAGAGCACAGGCTCAGGGAGAGGTGGAAAAGAGCAATGTGGAGAACAGTGAGAGGGGAGCCAGAAAGCGACAGTAGAAGGCGGCAGTCGTTACTTGCACGCAAGGTCTAGAACCGCCTTCGGAGGCTCCGAGACAAGGCTGCCACTGCATTCCTGCTCAGCCAGCATGTCGATTGTGGCCTTGTCTATCCCCGCCGCCAACGGTATCTCGGCCAACACTGCTCCAGCTACAAGCAGAGGCTCGGCTTCGGAGACCACTATCCCGCAGGGAGCCAGGCCTTTTCGAGACAGAGCGTAGAGCACGTATGGCCCCACGGTGCTTCCGCGCGTTGAAGGTATGACCAGTAAGCGCCCCGCAAGGCTGTCTCCGACTCCATGGATACGCCCAGTTTCGGGATCAACCTCGCCATAGAAGGAGAGGGGCGACCGTAGCACGAGCAGTTCCCCCGATGCTGTGCCTTCAACCAGACCCCTCAGCTCTAGCCTGGCACGGATGGAGCTCATACCGTTTCATCCACCGTACGGTCCATAGTACAGCCGTACAGCATAACACGTTAGGGCTCTTTTGCTTACTTGTGAGAAGCTGTGGTGCGGGGGGTGGGATTTGAACCCACGCAGGCCTACGCCAGCGGGTCCTGAGCCCGCCCCCTTTGACCTGGCTCGGGCACCCCCGCACCCCGGGGTTTGAGCTGCCCGAGGCCCCCGCGCCGTGAAGAACGAGGCAACCCCTAGGAGGGGTTTAAAGCTGTTGTTAGTGAGGTGGCGCCGGGGGCGGGATTTGAACCCGCGCGCCCCTTGCGGGGCAGTGGGTCTCCCGGTGCCCTCGCAGCCGGAAACAGGGTCTCGAGCCCACCGCCTTGGACCGCTCGGCCACCCCGGCACCCAGCCGTGTTAGCAAAAACCGCCCCACCAGGCGCTTATCAACCCTTCCGTCAACACCCTACACGGGCACAGCTATGGGCTCCGAATCAGTAGCTATCCTCCCTGTACGCTGAAGCATGTCCCTCAAGGGCTTGGGTAGAGAAAACAGCCATCCATGCGTAGAGCCGTCATAGAATCTCAGTTCCCCCCTAACCCGTTCACGGAGAAGATTATCAACCCTGTCCGGAGTAAGTCTCGCGGGATCAACCCTGTCCGAGGCAGCCACGAAGCCCCAGAGGCCGTTGTAGCTCCTCACGTACGTCACGTATGGCCTCACGATGCTAAACACTGCGCTTAGTGTCTTAGTTATTGAGGCGTAGACCTCGGGCGTAAGGACGGGCGAGGTAGCCTGTGTAACCATTATACCATTCTCGCGCAACGCGCGCTTAACCAATCGATAGAACTCCACTGTGTAGAGGAGCGCCGCGGGCCCACCCTCAGTGGGATCAACAACATCCAATATAATTACGTCATACTCAGCCCTCTTACCCTCAATAAACCGCCGCCCATCATCTATAACTACATTGACGCGTGGGTCATCAAACGCCCCTTGATGCCATTCCACGAGAAGACGCTTAGACTGTTCAACAAGCTCCTCATCAATATCGACCATGTCCACGTGTTCGACGCAATTATGCCGCAGCACCTCCCTTATTGTAGCCCCCTCTCCGCCGCCAACAACAAGCACACGTCGTGGACATGGATGAGCCAACAGGACTGGATGCACAAGCGCCTCATGATACCAGTGCTCGTCAAGCAGCGAGGATTGCACCTTACCGTCAATTATGAGAGACTTTCCAAGCCCCTCAAGCTCTGCTATTATGAACTCCTGGTAACGCGTACGGCTATGCACCAATATCCGCTTAGCCTCACGCATGCACACCTCGCCGCGGCTAATCCACTCCGCAATAAACTTCCATGGCAGCACCGTGTGTCCCCCGCTCGACGCCAAAGTCCCACAAGCGGGGCCAAATGGCCTACTCTGCGGCCCTCCGGCCGTTCCGGGCCCTGCTAAAGGCCTAACCCGTAGCTGAGCGTAGCTGAGCAATAATAGCGGCCAACCAGGCATCCCTTGCCGTAACAAGGTGTGGTCGTGGCTAGAGACATGCCCTGGACGACATTAGAGGAGTACATAGAGAGCCTCCAGAAGACCAGGTACCGTGGCCTAGTGGTGCTAAACACGAACAGCCTAGCAGAAACACTGGATGCTCTAACACGGAGGCTCAGCGGAAACTGTGGCCTCATAGCCCCTAAGCGTCTGCTAAAAGGAACACCACGCTGCGATCACATAAGCCCCGGACATGTAGAGCATGTACTTGGAAGGGAATATGGCAACATAATTGTGGCGACGGACGGTCTGCTACGCCCTAACCTGGTGGCCGCAGCGGCCGGCGCTGTTAGCGCCGGAGGCATCCTGGCTATAGTCGCGCCTCCACTTAGCAGCTGGGAGCCCGCGCCCCCAGGTGGTAGAGGCGGCTACCGGCGCTACCTGCTTGCATCGCTCCGTGAAGCGGGCTCGATATTCTGGTGGGACGAGCAGCAGGGTGTGCTGCTAGACCGTCGCCCAGAGAAGCCCGCCACAGGCTGGCCCCAGAAACCGAGGAGACTACGGCGGTGTCGGCTTGAGGAGCTAGCAGCGACAGAGGACCAGGCAGACGCTCTCGACAAGGCGATAAGAGCTCTGGCTAGGGGCGTGCGCAGCGTCCTCATCCGGGGCGACCGTGGTCGCGGCAAGAGCTTCCTGCTAGGACTGATAATCGCAGCTGCCGTGCGCCGCGGGCTCGTAGGTGAAGCAATAGTAGTGGCTCCGACACCACAGCAAGCAACAAGCGTGTTCAAAGCCCTCCACATGGGGCTAAAGAGGCTAGGCATCAAGCACAGGCTAGTCAGAGACGGTGATGTGGTCGTTAAAGCTACTGGTCCCTGGGGCCGTGTGGTCTATGCCGAGCCTGAGGAGGCGAGGCCAGCAGGCCTGCTTGTAGTAGATGAAGCAGCCACAATAGGCATAGCCAGGCTCCGCAGCCTCTCCTGGCGTAGCGGAAGGACACTCGCAGCAACAACGATCCACGGATACGAGGGCAGCGGCAGAGTCTTCGCTCACATGGTTCTTGACACACTCCCCAGGCCGGTCCTAGAGCTCGAGCTGGTGAAGCCGATACGCTATCCGCCAAACGATCCGCTTGAGAACTGGGTGGTGCGCGTCTTCGTCCTCAACCCCGATCCGCCCCCTCTGGACGCTAGCCTACCCCCTGCCGGCAGCTGCAGAGCCAACAGCCTACCAGCTGAGCCCAGCGTAGACCAGGTTCGTGCCGTAATGAGGCTGCTAGCCTCTGCGCATTACCGCAGTGAGCCAGACTACCTCCTAGTGATACTTGAGGCCTCTAACCACAAGGTCTACACGTTGGAGTGTGCTGGCTACACGGTAGCAGTGGCAGATGTTGCACATGAAGAGCCTAGCTACGATGAGCCAGCGCGGCTATCCCAGAAGATACTTGAGGTCCAGCTGAGAGCGGCGGGTATCGACGACAAGCCGAGGCTATCTACATGGCGCATAGTGAGAATAGCGGTTCACCCAGCTCTCCAAAGGAGAGGCTACGGCTCTAAGCTGCTCTCTTACATAGAGAACAGCGCTATTACAAATAAGGTTGACGCTGTAACAACGCTGTTCTCAAGACACGATGTAATAGGTTTCTGGCTCAAGAACGACTACATACTATACTATGTGAGTCCACGGTTCAATAAGGCTACTGGGGAGAAGAACCTGGCGTTCGTAAAGCCGCTAACACCGAGAGCGCAGCAGGTTTTCGCTGCAGCCTCAAGAGAGGCGCGGCGGAAGCTAGTACTTGCAGCCCACGGCGTATATCGAGACCTCGCAGCAGAGAAAATAGCCACACTCATCAAGGCGACAACGCCATGGCATAGGCCGCCTCTAGCGCCAGGCCCTGCTGAAGCCCGTGCACTCGCATACTACATAAAGGGCTACTATGAGCTAGAGCAGGTAATGGACTCGGCCTATATAGTCTTGGCGAGCGCCCTTCTAGCTAATGGCGTCATCAATATGTTTACGTTAAAAGAGCTAACCGCTGTGGTAGCTAGAATTCTACAAGGCAAGCCAATCAAGGAGACAGCGGGTATTCTCGGCATGGGTGTTCAAGAAGCACAGAACCTGATTAGAGACGCTGTGCGTAAGGCGCTTACCGTAGCGGCGGTCGGGAAGCCTAATGGTACTGCCTCCAGCCTAGGGGGCGGGGAGGCGAGCAGATGTAAGAGAGAATGATTGGTGGGCCCGCGGGGATTTGAACCCCGGACCTCCGCCGTGTAAGGGCGGCGTCCTAACCAGGCTAGACGACGGGCCCGCCCAGGCCCACGGGGACTCGGAGGACCGCCGAGATGGGGATGACGGGGCTACACGCATTTTATAAAATTATTGGCCAGTCTGTGCTCCCTCTGGCGTAGTACAGAAGGCTAGTAACGCCTCCTCCTCCACGGGGTGTAGCCTGGCGGCAGGCACCACAAGGCTGTGGGGAGGCGGTGGATACTCCGCTGATGCTATAAAGTCTGGCGGCCCTGCCACGCACTTCGCGTCAGGTAGACCTGCCCTTGCTACGCCAACTAGCCAGCTCTCCGTAATAATAGGTGCGGATAGTTCGCCTCTTTGGAGCAGCTCCCCCTCTAGCTCCTGGAGAAACCTCACGGCTTCCGGTACGGTCATTGCGCGACCCTCGTCAAGCCTTAGATCAAGCAGCACGAGAGTATGAAGCCCCCTCTCCATGTTGCCACGTATGACCTCGATCACAGTGTAGGGCCTCAGCCCCTCCTCCGGGTAGACAAGCGTAACCGGCTTACCGAACCTGTACACCTGGAGCCCCGTCTGGTCAAGGACAGCTTGGAGGCCCGACACGCCCGGGACAACAGAAACCGCTACTCCACGGCGCTTGGCCTCAATCGCGAGCGCGACGTGGGTTGTCGCTAGGAACGGGTCGCCAGGTACAAGTAGGACTATGTCGCGCTCTTTTGCTTCCTCTACGATCCGGTGGGCCTCGTTTTCAAGATGGAAACGGGTTGCGCGCACAACCTCTGCCTCGGGAGCAAGCCGCGTAACGAGCTCCTCATCTATCCCGGGGGCTATGCTCGTATAAGTATCGATGTATATCTTCTTGGCTTTAGCTAGGGCTTTGAGCGCCTTTAGGGTAAGATACTCCGCCGACAAGCCGCCTCCTACAATGTATAGTGTCACTGTGCTGCCCCTCCAGCGGCACTGAGCTTTTGCAGCTTCTTCCATGTATGTGATGTGTAGAAATAAAGCAGTGTCTCGATATCTCTGACTATGTAGCTTAGTCGTGCATATTCGTTCGGCTGGTGGGCGGTCTCGTCGCATGTCATCCAAACGACAGCAGGGTATCCTCTACGGCGAAGATAGCGGGCGACCGTCCCGCCGCCAATCCCGCGCGGCCTAGGCTTCACGCCGCGTGTGGCCTTCACAGCCTCTGCAAGGGCCTCAACGAGTGGATGATTGGGGGGTGTGGCAGAGCCAGCCTCATCCCTAGCTACGGTCTCGACGTTGACTCTTACCTCATTCATTGATGCGTAGTTGTAGGCGATGGCCTTGAAGAGTTTCTCCACACGTTCCGGCGCTATTGAAGGCAACACCCTGTTATCCCAGAAGAGTGTGTCGACACCCGGTATCGTGTTGATGTTCTGTACGTTTTCGGGTTTACGTGTGGGCTCAAACGTTGAGACAGGCGGATCGAAAAGATCGTCATACTCCGTAAATTCCTTGTGAAGTGCCTCGTCGAGCAGTAATGCGAGACGCATGCCATGGCGGAGAGCGTTGAGTGCACGATCAGGCATGCTGGCATGGCCTTGTCGGCCGTAAACGGTCACCTTCATCCAGAGTATGTGCTTCTCGGCAACCAGCATGACTGAGCCGTCGCTAGAGCCCGCATCGGGGACAATAAACCAGTCCTCGTCTGGCCGTCCCCACACGTTTCTCTCAAGAAGGTATCGGAGACCATAATGGCTTCCAGCTTCCTCGTCAGAGACAAAGGCTAGCCCTATAGGCACTGTAGGGCGCAGACCGAGCTCCCTAAGAGCATATACCAAGCCCAGAGCCTCAACAACACCTTGAAGATCGTCCTCAGCGCCGCGCCCGTAGACTCTGTCATCGACTACTGTGGCCTCGTAGGGCGGGTAACGCCAAAGCGAGGGATCACCCTCGGGGACAGTGTCTATGTGTGCAACTATCCATACCCTCGGTGTCTCCAGTTCGCCGGGCACAAGGGCTAGTATGTTCGGCCTAACCCCGCCCTTCGCACGCTCGTCTTTAGCGTCTACGCGCGTGGGCCGGAGACCCAGCTCGCGAAGAGCATCTTCAACTAAAAGCGCCCTATCAAGCTCCCCCTCGCCGCCAAGGTCCGGCGCTATTGCCTTGACTGGGATGAGCTTACTGTAGAGGCTGAGTATGTAGCCGCGGAGGCGCCCAGCAATATCCCGCCCTAGAAGGTTGCCTCCTAGCGCTGTGTGACTATTCTCCACGGCTAGGCGCACCGTGTGAGACTAGGACAAGCCTGCCCGGCAAGCAATTAAGAGAAGGGTACGAAAGCTGGGCTTAGAGTGCTACGCGCGAAGAAAGGAGACCGAGTATAGGGGTGTACCGCGGACCGGGTCGGGGTCTAGGCTTGCTGCTCCCCCACGAACTCGTAGCACGCCACGTCGCGCCCTATGTTAGGGCCCTTGTCGCGAGATACCTCTACGCGAAGGGCTACGGCCAAGAGAGGATTGCCAGGCTTCTAGGCGTCACGCAGGCAATGGTGAACAAGTACCTATCTTGGAGCGACGAGAAAATACTTGGCGCGCTCAGGGAGGCGGGTGTGCCAGAACGTGAGGCCTCTTCTGTCGCGGCCGCGGCTGCTGAGAAGCTCATGCGTGGGGACCGGACCGGCTACCTTGAAATGCTGGCTGCATTCATGAACACGCTCCTGGCCTCCGGCGCCCTCTGCCGCCTCCACAGGAGGCTCGGTGCGCCCTCCTCGTGCAGGGTATGCATAGGGCTCTTCCAGGGCGCCGGCGATGAGGTGCTCGACGAACTGAGGAGAACAGCTAATGTACTAAAGAATGTTCTGCCGGCGAGGCTTGTGCCTAACGTGGGCTCAAACATAGTCTACGCGAAGCCGGGGGCGGAGAGCATCGAGGAAGTGGCCGGTCTGACTGGCGGCATAATAAGGCTCAGTGATGGGCGGGTCGCGGTTGTAGGCGATCCAGTATATGGCGGCAGTAGGCATACAGCTCAAGTGCTTCTCCTAGCCCGTAGGCGCTGGCCGGAGCTAAGGACGGCCATAGTCCTGGCGTACAAGCCTAGCTGTGTGCGGCTGCTTGAGGCGAAGGGGCTCGTGGTAAAGGTTGGCCCTCACTGCTGCCCGGAGAGGCTTATGGATGACTTCCGGCGCGGCCTCGAAGGGGCCCCTCGGCGGCCTCTGGCCTTAGTGAGCCTAGGAGGTTACAACCTCGAGCCAGTGGTGTACGTTCTCGCGGAGAAGCCGCGCCAGCTAGTGGAGCTTGTAAGGGAGTGTAGCGCTGCCTCTAGCGCCGCGGACTAGGCTCCTCAGTGTAGAAGTCCTCGCCGCCTGCGAGCACCTGTTGTAGCGCAGCGTATAGATCGTCGAGCCCGAACCCGGATATTGCTGAGACGAACCGTATCGGGGTGGTTGCGTAAGCATCGCTCGGTGCAAGGGCCTCAAGGGCCTTAACTGCGGCTTCAGCCATCAATGGGTCGAGACCGCTGGCCACTATGGATGAATACAGCTCGTCGGGGTTATTGAGCCTCTCCTCTATCTCTTCCATAATCTCTGGCTGTAATAGATCAGCTTTAGAGACGACGTTAAGCTGGGGTAGGCCAAGCCTGAACCTTGTGGAGAGGGCAAGAAAGAGGACAGAGGCAAGACTGGTAGGTCGTGAGGCAAACACTGCGTCCATGACGAACACTGTGACGGCTTTATGGCTTCCCACAAGCTCTCGTACAATGTAGGGGCCGCTGTCGCGGAACGCGAACAGCTCCATCTGGCCGGGCGTGTCCACGAGAACATAGTTTGCGCCTGTAGCCTCTACATCCTCCCTTATCTTGTCGATGAACTCCACTATCATGTCGACGGCTGCAACGAGGGCACCATTGGGGCCGAGCTTATACTTCTGCATAACGCTCCTGGCATCAACGTAGTCGCGCACGTCGACGTCGGGCTCATAGGGCAGCCACTCAGCTGCCGGGTCAAGGTTTAGCCTAGCCGCCCCAACCTCGTTGAACTCCATCCAGTCACCCAGCGCGTCGACAAGGTGCGACTTTCCGCTCCCCGCAGGGCCTACAAGCACGACATAGTACAAGGCAGCTATGCACCACGCACCGACACATGCCCTGGAGGCCGCCAGCCCCTCCCAAGGGCCGGGGGGTTCAAGGCTTGACTCCCTGTCTTTACCTTGTCCGCGCCTCCAGCAGGGTTATGTACACCAAACGGTGCCCCATATGAGAGCTTATTATCCAGTATAGGGTTGTGCCTCTCTGCGCCCGGGGGGCTAGCCTCTTGGGTACAGGACTAGGCGAGAAACTAATACCAGTCAAGGTGGGCAGTATCAACGACCTAGCCCGTATAGCTGCAACAATAGTAACGCTCGGGCAGCCGGCCTACCTGGTCAGGTTCACAGCCCAGAGCGGCAAGAAGATATATGGCATAATAGCTGTTCTCCGCGACTACTACAAGTACTATGGTCTCCCAATGATATACTACTTTGAGGATGGCGACGGCAAACTTGGTGATGGTAACTACCTACTAGTTAAGGTAGATGATAGTGGCGAGCACATAGAGGTAGGCAAGAGCACCAGGCCGGGCTGGGTCGCAATACCGATAATAGATCTCGCTGAGAAACCGCCGTTCTTTCCGGATGAGCTCTAGATCTTTCAGTTTCCGAGGTTTCACTCTGGCCTGGAGCCCTGTGGCGAGACCGGGGTTCACCCCTGTGCCTCGACTCTGCGCTAGGCTCCGGTAGTGCGGTCTTGAGGGATGGATAGAGGGTAACACACCCTCCCCGGCTTTAAAAGCACTGCTTGTGATACTGAAGCATATACACCGGTGAGACGCAGAAATGAGGCTCGTAACAGTCAAGATGCCCGAAACATACCTCGAGGGCCTAGACGAGCTAGTCAAGATGGGCCGCTACAGCAGCCGTAGCGAGGCAATCCGCATAGCTGTCCGTGAGCTCCTCAAGAGAGAGCTGTGGGGTCTCCCCGAGCCTGCAGGAATAGAGTCTGCCTTCGCCCGTAGGGAGCCCCGCCGTGTCCTAGTCTAGGGTGTTTTCGAGGTTTAAAGGGTCTATACATAAACCCGTTTTAAGGGGCTAGACGTCGCACCACTTCTAGATTCTCTGGGAACCAGGCTGTGGCCACTAGAATGCGTCTCCTAGCTGTTCTTGTGCTCGCGTTGTCCCTCTCGGCGTTGACACAAGTGGTGCAGAGCCAGACGCCGGCGATAATAGTTGGCAGGGTAGAGGGAGTCATTGATGCATCTACGGCTGACTATGTAGCCAGCCTACTCAACATGGCCGCCAAGGAAGGTAGCCCGCTAGTGGTTCTCGAGCTCAACACGCCCGGTGGCAGTCTCGACGCTGCGCTAAGGATAGCGACGCTCCTGCGCCGCTCGCCAACTCCCGTCGTAGGCTACGTCGTGGACCACTGGGCTATGAGCGCCGGCACGCTCATACTCATGTGTAGCCATGTCGCCGCGATGCAGCCCGGCACGCTGATAGGTGCTGTCCAGCCGGTCATAGTGAGCCCGGAGGGCGGATTCAGGACGGTCAACGAAAGCAAGGTACTCAACTCGGTCTATAAAGAGATAGAGCTATGCATGAACATGCATGGACGTAACGCTACCCTAGCGAGGCTCTTTGTCTATAAGAACCTGGTGTTAACAGCCTCTGAGGCTGTTAAGCTCCATGCAGTAGACTTTGTTGCAGACAGTATCTACACGTTGCTCGCTAAGGTGAATGGTAGTACAGTTAAAACAGTCTATGGTGAGAGGAAGATAGTGCTCCCGGAGGGCTACGTGGCCGAGTATGTTCCAATGCCTCCTGGGCTCAGATTCGCACATATATTATCTGATCCCTTAGTGAGCTCATTCTTAACAAGTATCGCGATGCTCATAATACTTCTTGCGCTAGCCTCGGGCCATCCCCACTTAGCGGCGCTGGGCATAGGGCTTATGTTGTTAGGGCTGCTGGGCCTGGGTTCAAGCGTCAGCCTTGTCGCGATAGCGCTACTAGTCATAGGCTTCATAATGCTGCTTGTTGAGCTGTTATTTATACCCGGCTTCGGGGCCGTCGGGTTTACGGGGATAGCCCTCATAATAATAGGGCTTGTTGTAGCATTTAGCGCTAGGCCGCTCTATATAGCAGGCGAGAGTCTCCGAGCGGCCCTCTACGCACTATTAGCGGTCGTGACCCCGCTAGCTGGCCTCATGGGTGTAGCTGTTTACAAGGCAGTGAAAATATGGCGTAAACCGCTCGTCTACCAGCCAACACCTGTAGGGAAGCAGGGTCATGCGTTGGACGACATACCGCCGGGAGGTACAGGATTTGTGATGGTCGAAGGGGAGTACTGGGAGGCACGTAACGTGTCTAACGAGCCGGTAAGGAAGGGTGACAAAGTTGTGGTGGTTGGTAAGGATGGCGCCGTTCTGTTAGTGAGTACCTTATCTGGTAGGGCGGATACCCAGTAAAATTATGAATAATTATTAATATGTCGCTTGTGGCCACTAGCCCCGAAGCGGGGCAGACGGGGATGGTACAGTACAAGCTAACGATGTCCCAGAAGGAGGTCCTAGAGGCACTGATAAGACTCTATGAGCAGAAGAGGAGGCTTATAAAAAGCAAGGAGATAGCAGACCTCATACACCGCGACGAGGGTACTGTTAGGAACATAATACTGAGCTTGAAGAGCCTAGGCCTCATAGAGTCAAAGACAGGGCCTCGCGGCGGCTACATGCCGACCCTCAAGGCGTACGAGGTGATAAAGGGCTCTGTGACGCAGATACCTGTGAAGCTAAAGAAGGATGGGAAAGAGCTTGACCTAACGATAACTGGGATAGAGATACTAGACATTTTGAACCCGGAGGGTGGACGCGCTATCCTGCGCGTTCACGGTGTCATAAGGAAGTTGCTCAAGCCAGGCGACCGCGTCGAGATAGGGCCTACGCCACTTGTAGGCATAAGGATAGAGGGACAAGTAATCCACATAGACCCGGTAAGCAACCAGATAAGCGTTAAGATAAACCGTATGGTGAGTGTGCCGCGTGTGCATGTTGGTGAGATAGCTGCTCGCAATCCATACACCGTGGCGCCCGATACTGACATACGTACGTTAGCCCGTGAGCTAACTAGCCGCCGTATACGCGGCGCGCCGGTTCTCGAAGGTGAGCGAATAGTTGGTGTGATAACTCTAAGCGACATAGCTAAAGCGCTCGCTGAGGGTCGGGCTGAAGGCAAGGTACGTGACTATATGAGCACTCCACCAATAGTGATAAGAGAGACTGACGACATAGTTACCGCGATAGAGACTATGAACAGGCATGGAGTTGGAAGGCTTCCTGTCATAGACAGCTCTGGAAAGCTTGTAGGAATAATTACGCGGACCGACATACTGCGCTTCATTGCGGGGCTAAAGTAATAGCCCTAGAAGGGGGTGGGCACCGCTACACTTGTGTGCAAGCGTAGTCCAGGCCTGGTTTTTAAGGGTGATGAATACTCCCCAGATGGAGCTGTAGCGATGAAGATAGTTCCTTTAGCTGATCGTATAGCCACAAATTCTGTGGCTCGTTTTCAGTGCTTCATGCGGCCTCTGCCTAGAAGGCATACATGGTTGGGCCGGGTGCGGTGTAGAGAAATAATTATCTAAGTGTTCTTGTTACAGAAACTATTACGGGGGAAGGCACCTAGACGCATAATCTGGGCCTAGCAGGCTCAGCATGCCTCCGGGCACGGGGGGGTGTGGCCCTACTCGCCGCCACGGTGCTGAGAGGTGCGCGTGTATGGGTGTACAGCGTAGCGGCATCGAAAGAGATGTTGAGGAGAGACTTGCGAAACTTGTGGTAGAGCTGAAGAGGAGGGGTTACAGGGTTACAGCGCAGCGCTTGGCTATAGCGAAGATAGTGTTCGAGAACATAAAGAACCATCCCAGCTTTATGGAGATACTTGAGGCTGTCCGGCAACGCATGCCCAGCATAAGCCCCAGCACAATCTACAATAACCTACAACTCCTTGAACAGATGGGCTTCATAAAGAGTTTTGATGTCGCGGGGGAAACACGGTACGACGACTATCAACTTCACGCTAACCTTGTCTGCCTTGATGAGGGTAAAATAGTAGACCTTGTTGATACAGAGCTATTGTCGAACCTAGTGGAGCACATAGCCAAGAAGCATGGAGCGAGGGTGTACGAGATAGTTATCTATGCACACTGTGGAAGGGGTAGCGACGTCCAAGGTAGGCCTGAAGCTGAAGAGGGACGCAATCCGGCAGAGAGGACCACCAGCTGACCGAGCCTGGCTGTAATGTTATCTACGGAAGAGCCCTACGGCCTATGTGTGTGGGGCTATGAGGAGCTGTCGCCCACACCGAATCATATAGAAGATGAGGAGGTCAGCCTGGCCCTGAGCCCCACGTCCTAAGAGCCTGTCCTTGATGTTAGCCCTCCTCTAATGGCTTCCTATCCTTGGAGGTGTTTTGAGGCAGCTGTGTGCCTGCGGAGCCGTTGCTCGGTAGAGGCTCTGCGAGGCCAAGCTCCTCGAGGACGTGGAGCGTCTGTACGAGCTGCTCGCCAAGCCTGGCTCCTCGGCTCGTCAGCTTCACG